>JBKHJS010000192.1:0-4006 GCA_046537995.1 Desulfobacterales bacterium | reverse complement strand
GCCGGCATGGTGGAATATTTCCTGGAAGGCGTGTACAAGTTTGGTGAAGCCGAGAATACCGGTTTGGACCGGGATGATTACGATATCAATGCCTATGCGGTCTCCGGTGACGTGGCGCTTGACCTGGACAATGCCGTGGGCTGGGGGCTCAAGCCCCATCTCGGTTTCATTTACACCTCCGGTGATGACGACCCGGACGACGACGAACTCGGCGGCTACACCGGCGTGGTCTCCCACCAGCGGTTTACCAAGTTCGGCGGGGAAAACACCATCATCGGCGACGGCAACACCATGCTGGGCACCGTGGTGTACAGTTATCTCCCGGGGCTTTACGGAAACGGAACCCCGGTGGTCACCGGCGGCCTGCCCAATACCAACGGCCTGGGTACCGAACGCGGGGACAATCCGGGGCTGACCATGAGCAGCCTTGGCGTGGATCTTTCCCCCAGGCGCTTTCTGACGTTCAAGTCCAATGTCAACTCCTTCTGGTGGAACGAAGATATTTACGTGAATAGCTTCGTTAATCCGCAAAGTCCTGATAATCTCACAGGGGTTCCGCCTACCAAGGTGGACTCCGGATACGTGGGCACGGAATGGGACAATGAAGTGACCCTGGCCCTGAGCCGGCACACCTTTGTCAAGGGGCAGTGCGCGTTTTTCTTTCCCGGCGAGGTGATCGAGGACGTGACAAGCGCGAGATCCTCTTCTGCCGTGCCGGGCGATGGCCCGGAAAGCGATGACATGGCCATGCGCCTGGCCATGGAATTTATCTGGATGTTCTGATTTTTGAAAAATCCGGAATTTCTCGATATGGCGGCTGTCTGCGGGCGGCCGCCATTTTTTTGGCAGGCGCATCCAAATGCCGATGCCGGCAGGTCTCTGCACCCATGAAAGATATTGACATGCGGCCGGATTTGATAATATATGAACATTGATCAATAAGGTGATTGTTGTTTTTGAAACCGGATGCCGAAAAAAACAAGGAGGGGGTTATGACAATGAATATCGGGGGATTTCTCACCAAGCGGGCCGCGCTCAGCCCGGCCAGAGAGGCGCTTGTCCTGGGTGATCTGCGGCTGACCTGGCAGCAGTTAAACCAGCGCTGCAACCGGTTTGCCAATGCAATTTCCGCGCTCGGCGTAACAGCCGGCGACCGGGTGGCATTCCTGGGATTGAACGAGCCGGAATTTTTTGACCTGTATTTCGGCCTGGGCAAGACCGGGGCCATCATGGTGCCGATCAATCACCGGCTGGCCGGGCCGGAAGTCTCATACATCATCAATGACTGCCAGGCCAAGGTGCTGATATACGGCCCGGAATTTGCGCCCGTGGTGGAATCCATCCGGTCTGAGCTGCCGTGCGCGCACCTGGTGGCCCTTTCAGATGATCCGGCCGATTACGCCCGCTCCTATAAAAGCCTGACAGAAGGTGCCGCGGATACGGAACCCGAAATTACCGCAGGCGGCAGCGATACCCTGACCATCCTGTATACCTCGGGCACAACCGGGCGGCCCAAGGGGGCGGAGCTGACCCATGACGGCTACTAGTGAAAACGCCCTGGAAAAGGCCGGCTCGTGCGGGCCTCCGTTTTTCCACAACGAGATCCGGGTGGTGGACTTAAACGGTCAGGACGTGGCCCCCAATGAACTCGGCGAGGTTCTGATTGCCGGCACCAACCTGATGAAGGGCTACTGGAACAAGCCCGAGGCCACGGCGGAAACCCTGAAGGACGGGTGGCTGTATTCCGGGGACATGGGCAGAATGGACGAGGACGGCTTTTTATACATCATGGACCGGAAAAAGGACATGATCATCTCCGGCGGGGAAAACATCTACCCCGCGGAAATCGAGGATCTGCTCATGAGCCATCCCAAAATCGCAGATGCCGGTGTTATCGGTTTTCCGGACGAAACCTGGGGAGAGGCCATCAAGGCCGTAGTGGTGCCGCGCCAGGGCGAGCAGATCAGCGAAGAAGAACTCGTCGAGTGGTGCCGGGGCAGAATCGCCCGGTTCAAGATCCCCAAAAAAGTCGTCATCGCAGAGGAAATCCCCCGCACGCCCACGGGCAAGATTTTAAAGCGGGTGCTGCGCGATACGTTTAACTAAATCCTTTCCAGGAAATCGCGCAGCGCGGTGTTAAAGGATTCGGCGGCTTCCACGTTGGACAGGTGAAAGGCCCGCTTCAAAACCTCCAGCCGGGAGCCCCGGATCTGCCCGTGAATCTGCCGGGCGGCTTCCACCGGCGTGCCCGGGTCGTTTTCCCCGACCATGATCAGTGTCGGCGCGGACAACTGCGGCAGCCGGTCGTGGACGTCAAATCCGGCAATGGCCCGGCCGCATCCCGCAAATCCGCTTACCGGCGTGGAGAGCACGATTTCCCGGATTTTTTGCGTGGTATCCGGATATTGTTCCCGGAATTCCGGGCTCAGCCACCGCTCCAGGGTGGCATCTGCCAGGGCGGCCATTCCTTGGGATTCTGCCGCGGCAATCCGCTCTTCCCAGACTGGGCCCGCATCCGCGGGCACGCGGCTGGCAGTATCGCAAAGGATCAGGCCGGTGATCCGCTCCGGGTATTTCAGCGCCAGGGTCTGGCCGATCATGCCGCCCATGGAAATGCCCATGAAATGCGCCTGCCCGATTTCCATGGTATCCATCAGGGCAAGGGCGTCTTCTGCCAGCAGGTCCATGGAATAATCGCCTTCGGGCGCCGAGGTCTGCCCGTGGCCCCGCACATCATATACAAGTACCCGGTAATTTTCCTGCAGGGCCTGCATCTGCGGGTCCCAGATGCGGGTGCTGCCTGCCAGGCAGTGGCTGCAGATAACAACGGGTGCGGATTGTCTGCCGGTGATTTCAAAATGGACATTGATGTCTTTGATTTTCATCTGCATGGTGCCTCCCGGATTTCAATATTTCGGGTTCAGAAAAGCCTTTTTACGATGCTGTCATCGCTGCCGGGTTTTAAAAAAATGCCAGATAATCTCGGCTGCGTCAAAATCCCGCAGGGGGTCTTCAGGGTCCAGCAGGGACGTGAAATGGGGGCCGGGCCACTGGTGCCCCCAGCCCTCAATGGCATAGAGCACCACGTCTGTGCCGTCCGGGGATCCCTTCCAGGTGGTGACTTTCACGCGCTGGTCGTACAGGTAATTGATTGACGGTTTTTGCACGACCCTGTTGTGTTTGACCCAGAAATCCGTGGTTTTTGCCACGGGCCAGTATTTCCGTTGGGTTTTTCGGTTTGTGGCCGGCCCGCCGGCAAAGGGAACGTGCAGGTCGTCCGTGCCGTGCATGACGAGAAGCGGTATCAATGCCTGCGGCACCGGGGGCGACCATTCGGGGGTGTTCGCATTCGGCGTGCCCCCGGCGGCAGCCGCAAGCGGGGCTGATGCGGCCAACAGGTGTCCCTTTTCCGCGGCAAAGCGGTGCGTGAGCATGCCGCCGTTGGAAAAACCGGTCATGTAGATGCGCCGGGCATCCACCGCGAGCCGGGAGGACACATCGCTGATAACCGATTCAAGAAATCCCACGTCGTCGACCTGATCCGCCGCGGCCTTGCCGCAGCAATGGCCGGCATTCCAGTGCTGAATCAGCCCGAATATACCCATTCCGTTGGGATATACCACGATAAAGTCTTCCCGGTCCGCAAGCGCGCTGAACCCGGATACAAGCTCCATGTTTTTGGCCGTGTCAAATGCACCGTGGATCACCACCACCAGGGGCAGGGGGTGTTACGCGCGATACCCGGGCGGCACGTACACCCGGTAGGTGCGGCGAAACCCGTTAATGCGCATATCCACCCGGGCCTTGTACGTCTTCCCGACCGCGGGTTCGGTCTTTTTGGAAAGCATCGGCGTGCACCCGGAAAAAAAAGCGCTTCCGGCCACGGTCATCAGCAGTGCGCCTGCCAGGCAGAGAAATCCGGCGCCCGAGCTTTGCCCGGCCCGCGGGCTGGCATTTTGAAACCGCTTCATTGTATAACCCTTAAATCCCTGCTGCGGGCAGAGCC
>JBKHJS010000191.1:0-4020 GCA_046537995.1 Desulfobacterales bacterium | reverse complement strand
GCACGGTTTTGTCATGCTGCCAGCGGGATCGGTAAAAATCCTCCCATTCCCGCTGCCCGCAGCGCTCTGCCGCATGGCCGCCTGAAAAAGATTCTTCTTTGCATGTACCGTCCTTGGGTTTGGGGCGCAGAAACCGAAGAGAAGAAAACGGGTTGTCCCAGGACATGGCTCCCTCCGCTCAAAAAGGGTGATTTGTGCAATTGCCGCCCGCGCGGGCCAGGGGCTTGCAGCCTGTTTTTTATGCGTTTTTGCAAACCCTTCAAACACGTCTTATCAGATAAAGATATGGGCAATTATGACTCCGTCAAACAATCAAAGGCCTGCATGTTTGCCTTTCTTATACCCCGGGCATCCGACCCTTTCCTTGACTTAGATCAAGGCGGCGGCATTTGTTTGTCTGGTACGGATGATTTAAAAGAGTGTTAAGTGTTAAGTAAAAGCGATAAAAATCGTGGTTCAAACAAACTCCAACCCAAATAAGGAGGCAGCATCATGGCGGATATTAAAAACATTCTCTGGCCCACGGATTTTTCGGAAAACGCGGCAAGCGCGCTGCCATTTGTGACGTCTTTGTCTGAAAAATACGGGGCTGCGGTCCACATCTTATATGTGCTGAAGGAATACGTGGAGTTCGGCGCTGCCTATGGAGACACCGACTCGCAGGCGGATTTCGAGCGGATGCGCCAGTGGGAAAAAGATACCGCGGAAAAGCGCCTGGATGAAATCTGTGAAAATTTTCTGTCCGCCTGCCCGCTGTATTTCCGGCACACCACGGTGGGGGATCCTGCAAAAAAAATCCTGGAGTTCATGGAGACCCAGGACATTGACTTGGTGGTCATGGCCAACCAGGGCCGGGAAAGCCACTTTGATTTCGGCTCCGTGGCCGAGCGCGTGCTAAAATGCACCACCGTGCCGGTGCTCATGGTGCCGGCGCACAGACGGGAGTCCTGAAGCCTTAAGTAACCGCTGACAAGCATCTGTACCTGACAGCCGGCATCCTTGATATCCCTGCACGGCTTTTTACCTCTGGTTGATTTTACAGGGGAAAAATGGTACTTTGCAGTATGGACATGAACATGAGCAGGAAACACACAGCGATCCGCAAAATGACCGAGGTGCGCAATGACAATTACGTTGCCGGCACCCCGGAGGAACGGATACTTCTCCTCTGGCCGCTGACAAAGGAAATTGCCTCCCTGAGCGCAAAGCACGATGCTGAACGAAGATTACAGAGACATGTTACAGTGCTTGTCCGACGAGAAGGTTAAATTTATCCTTGTCGGGGCATATGCGCTTGCCGCCCATGGTTATCCCCGGGCCACCATGGACATCGATATCTGGGTGATGCCCTCGCCTGATAACGCCGAAGCGGTCCTTCGCGCATTGCGCTGTTTCGGTGCTCCATTGCACAATCTAACCAGTCAGGATCTTCAGACAGATGGAACCATTTTCCAAATCGGCGTCGCTCCGAGACGAATCGACATTATCACAGCCGCATCAGGGCTCCGGTTTGAAACTACATACCAGACTTCAATCCCGGTCAACATCGATGGGATTGAAGTCCGCATTCCTTCAATCAACGATCTGATCATCAACAAGAAAACAACCGGAAGAACAAAAGATCTGGCTGACGCCGAGGCGCTTGAAGATTTGAAAGATTCGGACTGAAAAGGACAGTCGTGACCGGATCAGGGTGTTCGGCCCTGTAGCTGCCATGTCCGCTCCCCGCCCATCAATATTTATGTGAAATTTTTTTCATTGACAGGCCCACTCCTGGATAATAGTATCTGCGTAACTACTTAATCAGATGGAGGGGAAATGCCAACCGCGGAAAATGCGTCCCGGATATTCAAAGTTTTGTCTGTGGACACGCGCGTTCGCATGATTGAGCTGCTCAAAAACCGCAGCCTGTGTGTAAACGCAATGGCCAAGTCATTGGATATCTCGCCTGCGGCCGTGTCCCAGCATCTGCGGATACTGCGGGACGCAGACCTCGTGATCGGTGAAAAGCGCGGTTATTTCGTCCACTACCGGGTCAATGAAGAAACATTGGCCGAATGGCAGAAAACCGCAAACCATCTGCTGGACCCAAACCCGGCAAAATCCTTTATCATCGCCGGGCCATTAAAAAATGCGAATTCAGACAAAGGAGGTCTGTCATGGATCAAAACAACAATTGCTGCTGCCAGAAACCGGAACTCTTAAAAGACGCACCCGAAAAATGCACCACCGAGCAGATCCGCATCTGCCACGGAGATGTGCAGAACCATCCCTGCACGTGCAATGCGCCAAAATCGGAAAAAGATGAAAAATAAGTTTCAGGCGCGCCTGCCATGAACATCTCTGTTGCCCTGTTTGCGGCCATATTTTTCATCTCGCTTCTGCTCACCATGGTGGGGCTGGGAGGCGGACTGATATTTTCCCCGCTTTTTGTGATCCTGGGATTTCCAAAAAGCGCGGCAGCTTCCGCCTCCCTGTTTTTAAACCTGGTGGCGGCCGGATCAGCGGCCTATGCCTACGCACGCAAAAAGATGGTGGATTTCTCCCTGTCCATCCCTCTGATTGTATCCTCTGCCATAGCCGCGCCCGTGGGTTCCTGGTTAAATGTCAGCATCACCACGGGCCCGTTTCTTTTGGTCATGGCCGCAGTGCTTGCAGCAGCCGGTCTTCGCATGATGTTTTCACCTTCCGGGCAGGAAGGGGAAAGCACTCTGGCGCCATGGAAAAAAATGGCCGGCGGTATTGTCATCGGCGCCTGCATAGGCCTTCTGGGCGGGCTTCTGGGAATCGGCGGGGGCGTGTTTGTGGTGCCGCTTTTGATTTACGTGCTCAAAACCCCCACCAGGATTGCGGCGGCGTCATCCACGTTTATTGTTTGCTTTTCCTCGCTGACCGGTTTTCTGGGCTACGCCTCGATGGAAGCCATGAACTGGTGGTTTATCCTGCCCGCGGCCGCTGCCTCGTTTGCCGGGGGGCAGGCCGGGGCAAGGCTTATGAGCACCCGCATGAAGGGCAAGACAATACGTGTGCTTTTCAGCCTGGTGCTTTTTGCAATGTGTGCAAGACTTCTGCACCAGTACTTTGCATAGCCGAAAGGAAGCATGATGTCCGAGACTTTCAGATTCAACCGCATGGAGCTTGCAGGCTCCCTGGGAGACCTGGGAACGCTTCTGCCCATTGCCATTGCCATGGTGCTGGTAAACGGACTCGATCCACTGGGCCTGTTTTTGAGCATCGGGATTTTTTTCATCCTCTCAGGCATCTATTTCGGGGTCACGGTGCCGGTTCAGCCCATGAAGGTTATCGGGGCCTACGCCATTGCCACATCGCTCAGCGCGGACCAGATTCTTGCCTCGTCGCTTCTGATGGGGGCGTTTCTTTTGATCGTCGGGGTGACCGGGGCAATTGATTTGATCCGAAAGGCCACACCGCAGTCTGTGATCCGGGGCGTCCAGCTTTCCACGGGCGCGCTTCTGATTTCCGGCGGGATCAAGTTTATCATCGGAACATCGCGGTTCCAGGAAATCCACGATGCAGTGGAACCATACCTGGCCTTCCAGGCCATCGGCCCGGTACCGCTCAGCATGGTCATCGGCGGCATCGCCGCGGTTGTCACCCTTTTTCTGCTGGATAACAAGAAATTCCCCGCTGGCCTTATCGTGGTGCTGGGCGGCCTTGCAGCGGGCCTGGCCCTGGGCGCCAGGGTGGACTTCGGAGACGGCGGAATCGGGTTTCACGTGCCGGAGTTTTTTGCCTTCGGGCTGCCGGGAAAGGTTGATTTCACATTTGCCCTGTTTGCCCTGGTGCTTCCCCAGCTTCCCATGAGCCTGGGCAATGCTGTGCTTGCATATACGGATCTTTCCAGGGAGTATTTCGGCCAGCGCTCCAAAAAGGTAACCAACCGGGCTGCCTGCATCAGCATGGCGCTTGCCAATTTCATGAGCTTCTGCCTGGGCGGGATGCCCCTTTGCCACGGCGCGGGCGGGCTGGCCGCCCATTACCGGTTCGGGGCGCGGACAG
>JBKHJS010000190.1:0-4021 GCA_046537995.1 Desulfobacterales bacterium | reverse complement strand
AATATTTATACCAACGTTCCAGTCGGAAACTTTCTATCCAGGCATTGCACCGGACTGTACCATGAATGCCGATCCTTCTTACGAAGAATTACAGCAACAGGTGGCGGCATTGGGCCGGGAAGCCGAGCGCTGCCAGATTGCAGAGACTGCGTTTTACCGCCAGAAAGCCTACCTTGAAGCCCTGCATGAGACCTCACTGGGATTGATTGACAAGCTTGACAAGGAAGAACTGCTTGAAAACATCCTGGACCGGGCCGCCTCCCTGACCGGCACCGCGCACGGATACATCTACCTGCGGGAAGCCGGCGGCGAGACCATGCAGATGCAGATGGGCATGGGGTTTTTCAAAAACCAGCTTGGCCGCCGGGTCGCCAAGGGCGAGGGAATGGGCGGCTGCGTGTGGGAAAGGCAATCTCCGCTGCTGGTGGAGGATTATCAGTGCTGGGAAGGGCGTATTCCGGACAAGAACCTGGATGCCCTGCGTTCCATTGTCGGCATTCCCCTGAAATCAGATGACGAGGTCGTGGGCGTGATCGGGCTGGCGCACGTGGACGGCCACGAGCGGTTTACCCAAGAAGATGTCACGGTTCTGGAACGTTTTGCCGCACTGGCTTTAATCGCACTTGAAAAAGCACGCCTGTACGCTGATGTCCGCCGCGAACTTGCCGAGCGAAAGCGCGCCGAAACAGTGCTTCGCGAAAGCGAGGCCCGGTACCGGACCCTTCTGGAGTCTTCCCCGGACCCGGTCGTGGTATATGACATGAACGGGGTGGCCACTTACGTGAATCCGGCCTTTGAGCAGACCTTCGGCCTGTCGCGCAATGAGCTGCTGGGCAAGCAGATTGATTTTGTCCCGGAGGAAAGCTGGCCCGAAACCCGGGAAGCCATTGCCAAAATGCTTTCCGGGCAGAAAATCAGCCTGTTTGAAACCCGGCGGCTGACCCGGGACGGGCAGGTGCTTGACGTACAGCTCAGTTCCACCCTGTATCACGGTGCAGACGGCAAGCCTGCCGGAAATATTGTAATACTGCGCGATATCAGCGCGCAAAAGCAGGCGGAAAAAGAGCTGCAGACCTACCGCGATCAGCTCGAAGAACTGGTGGCAGAGCGCACGGCCGAGCTCGAACGCGCCAACCGGGAGCTCGAAGAGCAGGTCGAGGAGCGCAAGCGCGCCGAAAAATCCCTTCGCAAGCATCAAAAGGATTTGCGGGCCCAGTCCCAGCATCTCGAAGAGGTCAACACTGCCCTGCGGGTGCTGCTCAAGCAGCGGGAAGGGGACAAGCAGGAGTTGACCCAGATGGTGCGCAGAAACGTGGAAGAACTCGTGGCGCCCTACCTGGAAAAGCTGCAAAACACCCGGCTCGACACCCGGCAAGGCACCCTTCTGCATATCCTGGAGACCAACCTCAACAACATTATTTCCCCGTTTATCAACCGGCTGTCCGGTGAAATGGGCAACCTCACGCCCATGGAAATCCGGGTTGCGGACCTGGTAAAAGCGGGAAAAACCAATGACGAGATTGCAGAGCTTCTTCTGGTTTCCAGGAACACGGTACTGTTTCACCGTCACAATATAAGAACAAAATTACAGATAAAAAACAAGAAGATCAATTTGCGGGCGCACCTGCTGTCCCTTGAAAAATAGTGGGTAGAACCCGCTATTTTGCCGCTATTCTGTCTGCTTGACTTTTTGCATGGTTCAGGTCATTTTCGAACCAGGCAATAAACATTGTTCACCATTCAGAAATCGGGATTGATTTATGGCCACGCTTAATGTCTCAGATGTCACGCTCACCTTTGGCGGCCTTCATGCGCTTTCTTCAGTCAACATGGAAATCGGATCCGGATGGATCACCTCGGTGATCGGTCCCAACGGCGCGGGAAAAACCAGCCTGCTCAACTGTATCTCGGGTTTTTACCATCCCACCAGCGGGGAAATCCAATACAATTACCAGCGCCTGACAAAAGCCTCGCCCCACCAGGTATCAAAGCTGGGCATTGCCAGGGCGTTTCAGAACCTGGAGCTGTTCCGGGGACTCTCCGTGCTCGACAACCTCCTGCTGGCGCGCCATAAGGATCTCGGATACGGCCTGCTCAACGCGTTTGTTTTTTTCGGCAAGACTTCCCGGGTGGAGGCGGAAAACCGGGAACATGTGGAAAGGGTGATCGATTTCATGGAACTGGAGGCCTATCGCAAAAGCGTGGTGGGCAACCTGAGCTACGGCGTGCAGAAACGGGTGGAGGTGGCCCGGGCGCTGACCCTGGCGCCGCAGCTGCTTTTGCTCGATGAGCCCATGGCGGGCATGAACATCGAGGAAAAAGAGGATATGGTCCGATTTATTTTTGATCTCAAAAATGAATGGGGCATTACCATCGTCCTGGTCGAACATGACCTGGGGGTGGTCATGGATATCTCGGATTACATATATGTGTTCGATTTCGGGGAAGTGATAGGCGCTGGAAATGCTGAACAGGTCGCTTCCAATCCCAAGGTAATCGAAGCCTATATCGGGAAAGAGTAAACAGGTATGGAAAACAGAGATCATTTGCTTGAATACAGCATTCCGCAACTCCTGCGGTGGCGGGTCAACACAAGCGGGCAAAGAACCGCGCTGCGCGAAAAGGATTTCGGCCGCTGGATTCCCTACTCCTGGAACGAGTATTACGACTATACCAGAAGGGCCGGCCTGGGGTTAAGAGAGATCGGGCTGGGAAAAGAAGACAAGATCGCCCTGATCTGCGACAACATTCCGGAGGTCCTTTTTGTGGCGATAGGCGCCCAGGCCGTGGGCGGGATGTCCGTGGGAATCTATCAGACCAGCCTGCCCGATGAGATCGCCGGGATTATTGAGCACTTGGATATCAGCGTGGTCTTCTGCTCGGACCAGGAACAGGTTGACAAGGTTCTGGAGGTCCGCGACCGGGTCCCGAAGGTAAAAAGGGTTATTTATGAGGACGACCGGGGCATGCGGGCATACAGGTCTGATGAATGGTTTATGGACATCGAGGATCTTTATGCCCTGGGTGATAAGGCCCATCAGAAGGATCCGGAGATTTTCGACAGGCTCGTGGATGAAAGCGGGCCGGATGACGTATGCCACCTTTGTCTGACCTCGGGAACCACGGGCCTTCCCAAGGGCGCCATGATGACCCACCGAAACTACATAAACATGGGCCTGAGGCTGACCGAAGTCGACCCCCTTGAGGAAACCGACGAATATGTCTCGTTTCTGCCGTTTGCCTGGATCGGCGAGCAGATGAACTCCTTCGGGGTGGCCATGGCCACGGGTATTGCCATCAATTTCCCCGAATCCGTGGAAACCGCCATGGCGGATCTAAAAGAGATCGGGCCGCATTTCATGTTCGGCGCCCCCCGGATTTATGAAAATATACGATCGCAAATCTGGCTGAAAATCGACGAATCCTACCGCTTTAACAAGTTCTGTTATAACTATTTCATGAAAATCGGGGAAAAGGCTGCTCATTACCGGATGACCGGCCGCAGCAAGCCTCCGCTCCTGGGCATTCTTTCCTGGCTGGGCAGTGTTTTGCTGTTTCGCCCGCTGGTCAACCAGATCGGGCTCAGCCGGGTGAGGCACGCCTACACCGGGGGCGCGGCCCTGGGTCCTGAATTGTTCACCTTTTACCAGGCCCTGGGGGTCAATCTCAAGCAGATCTATGGCCAGACCGAGATTACCGGGATCGCCTATGTGCACAGGGACGGGGACGTGCATCCGGAAACAGTGGGAAAACCGCTTCCGGAAACCGACTGCAAGATCTCTGATGAAGGTGAAATTCTTTCCAGGTCACCTTCGGTTACCAAGGGTTATTACAAGCAGCCCGATAAAACCGCCGAGCTCATAGAAGAAGACGGATGGCTTCATTCGGGCGATGCCGGCTACATCGACGAAAGCGGTCACCTGGTGGTAATAGACCGGGTCTCGGATGTCATGTACAACAGCCGGGGCGAGATGTTCAGCCCCATGTTTCTTGAAAACCGCCTCAAGTTCAGCCCGTATAT
>JBKHJS010000189.1:0-4040 GCA_046537995.1 Desulfobacterales bacterium | reverse complement strand
CAAGGTGTTTAACGAGACCCAGCAGTCCCTGTCGGAAAATCTGTTTCGGGCCCGGGAATTTTTCAAACGGGGCGCAAAATGGCTGACCGCAGAGGAACTGGCGGAATACGGAGTCGTTGATATGATGAAAAGTTTTCCTCTCAATTGATCGCCCGGGAGGCGGAAAGTGCCCATATGCGTCTGGCTGCGGAGATGATGAGGTACTGGGCCAGAAAGTAAAGCGTGATGTTGATCAGGCGGCCTGCGGGAATGGCGATCAAAAACTTGTTGACCGCCAGGACCAGGTCGGATGCGATAAACACAAGCGCGCCCGAAAACAGCAGGCGGTCGGGCGCGGGCACCAGCAGGGCGCCGATGCTCATGATCACAATAACCGCGATATAGGCCACCACCGGGCCGTGGAGCTCGGGTGCGATATCGGAGAACAGCCACATCAGGACACCGGCGAAAAATATGAGCCCGGCAATGACAACCTTTTCGGTTTCACCCGGGCGCGCGGCATTGCGGAAAAACAGCACGGTGTAAAACAGGTGGCCGGCCAGAAAGGCTGCAAGCCCGAAAACGAACACGTTTTGCCCGGGCAGGTCAAGCAGGACATCTCCGCACACAGATCCGAACAGGGCACCTGCCAGGCAGATGCGGGAGAATCCGTTCATTTCGGAAATCACCATGACCAGCAGCGTGGAAACCGGGACGGCCTTGAATACCGTGCGGACGATACCGGTGATGTCCATTGCCAGCAGCACCATGAACACAATTGCGGCGGCTGCAAAAACCAGGGTGTATACTGCGGGTACGGGTTTTTCCCCGGGATTCATGGCTTGCTCCTTTACGCGAAGGGTTAAGTGCTCAGTTCGACGAAACCGTCGCTTACGGCCTTTTTGCCGTTTTCGTTTTTCACGTCAAAGCGGATCCGCCCCGGACCGGTGGTTTCATCCGGGCTGCGGGCCTCGATGGAAATGGCGCTGCCCGGCCGCACCATGCCTGTAAACCGGCAGGCAATGGTGCGGATGCGCGCGGGGTCGCCATGGGCAAAGCCGTTGGTGATTTCCCGGACCGCCAGGGCCAGGGTGGCCGTGCCCTGGACGATGATGCCGGGCAGACCCACGCTGCGGGCGAATTTCGCCGACGTGTGAATCGGGAAATAAATATTGCTGCAGCCGTCATATATATACGTGAAAAGCGGATCAATTTCGATCCGGCGCTGCCAGTCAGCGGGTTTCGGGTCTTTCTTGTGGCGGGGGATTTCCGGTACTTCGCTTCTGCCGGCGCCCGCGCCGTCGCATTCCACGCCCCGGAAAAGAGCCCCGATGTGCTCGATGAAAACGCTTCTGCCGGATTCATCCGCGGCGTCAAACCGGAGGATGACGTGGGTGCCGGTCCAGTGCCGCAAAACGGCTGCAATTTTTCCGCGGATGACAAGCTTTGCCCCCGGCATGACCGGCCGGCGGAACTCGAGGTGTTCGGTGTAGTGCACCATGGTGGGGATGATTTCTGCGGGAAAGTCGTCTGCTTCGATGTAATCCGAGAGATTTTCCGATACCGGCCATGTCAGGGCCACGGCAAACATGGGCGGCGCAATGATGCCGTCTTTGCGTTCATCGTTAAAATAAACTTCGTTATTATCCGAGGTGGCTGCGGCATAATTCATGGAATCCCGCCAACTCACTGTTGTAGCGTATTCTCGCAGGCACGTGCCGGCAAATTGCGGGCTTAATTTCATCAACGGTTCCTGTGATTGTTTTTACCTTAATCAGACTTTTTACGAGAGCATCATTTCTTATACTATACCCGGCCCGGCATTCCAAGTTTGAAAACCCCCAAAAAAGGGCGGATCTGTTCCCGCCGGGAAAAAAATATGCTGCCCCTTTTTTTAGTTGGGTGGACGAAGGGCGTGGAATTTGTTATGTTTGGATGAAAACCCGATTCCGCAAGCAAGAAAGGACCCCCTATGCGTGATCCGTCCGGCAGTTCCAACCCCGCAAGAGCAATTATCATTATTGTCGCTGTTGTCATGGTCGCTGTACTGGGATTTTTCGGCTGGCAGCGCATTATGCAGTGGCATGAAAGCCAGGTGCAGTCCGCGGTGGAAGAGGCCAAAAAGGAAGTGGCCGCACAGCAGCCGCAGACCGAGGAGGAAGTGCTGAGCTGGCTGGAAGAAAATGTGGAGCGCAAACGCGCGCCCAGTGTCTCGGAAGACCGGATGCGGGAGGTTTTTGGCGAACCCGTGTTCACCGACAAGGAAACCAAAAACAAAGAGCTTTCAACATGTGATCGCCTGGATAGGCGAATCGCATCATTTTTTGATTACCTGGACGGGAAAAAGGGCCTCGGTGACGATGAAAAGGGCACCCATGAAATATTTACCGAAATGATGACAGACCTCGCGGAAACCCCGCCGCTGGTGCCTGCTGAAACCCGGGAGCTTTCCGGCCTGCTGCGCAACAGAGCCCACTTTTACCGGGTGCTTGGCAAGGACCGCATCGAAATGGTCAGCGCCGTGCTCAGGGCTGAAGATGACGTGCTGGAGCCTGCCATGGCCAATTTCTACAAGTATTACGTCTCCGAGAAATGCTGCGAGGACGGCCGGCGGAGCTGCATCCCGGACAAAACCCTTTACGCGTATGCCGCCTTTTTCCTGGATACGCTCGGGGGGCAGAGCTACCTGATGCGCCGGGATTCGATGGTCCGGACGCTGACCCGGTATTACTGCGTGCTGATCCTGGACCGCGCCATTGACCAGGGCATCAACCGCCACGGCCTGGATATCCGCCCCCATATCGCGGATGTTTTAAATACAATCCGGGACCGCAACGACCTGCGTCTCCAGCGGCGCTATATTGCAAAGCTCGAGCAGCTCAGGGCGGATTACGGCGGGGCGTCGTCCAGGCAGTAGGCCGCTGAAAATATGCAAAGGAGGACTTGCCCATGACCGAGCAGTGGGAAAAGGAACTTTCATGCGCGGTATCCTGCAGCCGTTGCCATGCGCACCTGGGCGCAGGCGACCGGCGGATTCTGTCAGTATATGATCATCAGCCCATCTGCATGGCGTGCAAAAAGCAGGAGGAAAAGCGGCCGGACTACGAAGAGACCTCCCGGCAGATGATCGGCCAGTGCATGGCCGAAACCGAAGTCAAATGGTCGGATCCGGGCGGGTATTGCTTTTACCATTTCTATCCGTTTAAATGTGATTAGCAAAAAATCGAAAAATCGGGGACAGATTTAAAATCTGTCCCCCGGCTTCGGCTAAAAGCTGTACACCAGGGTCAATGCGGTCTCTGTATCTGTTTTTTCCGTATCCGGCGGAACCCGGCTGGTGTGCTTGAGGCTGTAAGAGGCCTTCATGGCCAGGCTGCCCGCAATCTGGCTTTTCAGGGCAGTAACCGAGCGCGTGATGGTTTTGTCCTTCCCGGTCTCCACGCTGACCTCCTGCGTGAATACGGCAGCCGAATTGAAGCTGTATTCGAAAAACCCGCCCACATGCAGGATGGCCTCCTTTTGCTCGTCATCCGCCGCCGTGTCATCGGCGATCCTGCTGTAGCGATAGCCGGGGCCGACTTTCCCGGAAAGCTCCATGCTTTCGGTTTTCACAAACAGCCGGCTGTAACCTGCGGTCACCGTGTACTGGTAGTCATACCCGGAAAACCGGTCGTCTTCATACCGGCCCATCAAAAAGGCCGAATTTCTCGCGTCAAACTTGTAATTGCTCTGGGCGGATACCAGGAATCGCTGGGCCGTGGTCTCGTCCTCGCCGGTGTCTTCATCGGTTTCCGACCTGAAAAGGCTCTCGTAGTGGAGGTTGTGCTTCCACCTGGTGACTTCCCGGGTGATGTCGAACCGGAAGTTCACTGACTGGGTCTCGGTGTTGCCGTCGGTCATCAGGTAGCCGAGTTCGGCTTCTGCGTCCCATGGGGAATCCTCGGTCTCCGTGTCCTGCTGTGCAAATCCGGGTGTTGCTGCAAATACCACCAGTACCGCCGTGAGCAGGGCGAGGTACAGGAATTTGTAAATTGCTTTTTCCAACATGGTGCCCCCTCTTG
>JBKHJS010000188.1:0-4045 GCA_046537995.1 Desulfobacterales bacterium | reverse complement strand
CGCCCAGAAACGAATATGACATCTTGTCAATCATCACGGACTCGCAGGCCATGAACACGATGTAGGCCCCGCCCGCGGTATTGCCGCCCGTGGAGAGCGTGACCTGTTTTAAGCCCATGGCAGACATTCGGGCCATATTATAGAACATGGAGCCGAAATGCTGATCATCCGGGAACACGTCTGCCTGCATGGGCAGAAACGCGCCGCCGGAATCGGCGATATACACGCAATTGAGCCCGTTTTTTTCCGCAATGGCCTGGGCGCGCATGTGTTTTTTCAATGTAATGGGAAAATATGTGCCCGCCTTGACCCGGCTGTCATTGCCGAAAATCATGGTCCAGTTGCCGTAAATCCGGCCCAGGCCGGTGACCACACCTGCACAGGGCACGTCTTCGGCCCCGGGATAATTCATTCCAAAACCCGCGATCCGGGAGAGTTCAAAAAATTCCGTCCCCGGGTCGATGAGCTGGTCAATCAGATCGCGAACCGGTTTTTTGCCCTGCTCAGCCAGCCGGTCCACGGCCTTCTGCCCGCCGGGCCACAGCGCCTGGTTGACCCGTTCATCGAGCTTTGCCTCCTCATTTAACCAATGCTGCCGATTGTCACCCATATTTTCTGTCATGATCCGCCCACGTCCTTAAAAAAATGAATTCGGTTAAAGTAATAATTTCAAATTGCGAAATCCGCACAAAACATCTCCCAAAAAAACAAATCCGGATTGGTCTGTTTTTATAATTTTAATTTTTATCATTCGATATTGTTTCGGATTTCGAAATTCGAATTTCGGATTTCTGCTTATAGTTTTTCACATCCGGGAAAATAACCGGAAGTCCTTTGCATACCGGGTAACATCTATTTTCCCTTATACACCGGTTTGCGTTTCTCCCGGAAGGCGGTCAGCCCTTCGGTGCGGTCCTCGGTGGGAATGGTGATCCAGTAGGCATTGGACTCAATTGCCAGGCCGGTGTGCAGGTCGGTTTCCATGCCCGCATCAATGGCGTATTTGGCCTGCTCGATGGCAATCGGTCCGGCCTCGCAGATGGTTTCGGCCAGATTCATGGCCTCGTCCATCAGCTTTTCCGGCTCACAGACCCGGTTGACCAGGCCGATCTCCAGTGCTTGCTTTCCGTTTACCCGGCTGCCGGTAAAAATCAGTTCCTTTGCCTTGCCCCGGCCCACCAGGCGCGGCAGCCGCTGTGTGCCCCCGCCTCCGGGAATAATGGCCAGCCGGGTTTCAGTCAGCCCCATGGATGCACTCTCGGAGGCGACCCGCAGGTCGCTGGCCAGGGCGATCTCTGTGCCGCCGCCCAGGGCAACCCCGTTGACCGCGGAGATCACCGGCTTGTTCAGCGATTCGATATCCGTGAGCAGATTGCGGATCGTATAAATAAATTCCTTGACCTGAATCTCGCTTAAGGTTGCCCGCTCCTTTAGGTCCGCTCCGGCGCAGAACGCCTTTTCTCCGGCACCGGTAATGATCACCACCCGGATTTCCCGGGTAAAGCGCAGATCCTCGATCTGTGCCTTCAAGGCCCGCAGCATATCAAAATTCAGCGCGTTCATCATCTCGGGCCGGTTCAGCGTCAGGATTCTGACCTGGCCCCGGTCTTCTGCCAACAGAACGTTTTCATTATCCGACATGCCGCCCTCCTGCATCAATATGAATCTCCCAATGAATCATTTCGTGTTGTTGCGATCAGCACCCGACGTTTCTGGCAATCACCAGGCGCTGAACCTCGGAGGTTCCTTCCCCGATATCCAGCAGCTTCTGGTCCCGGTAAAAGCGCTCCACGTTATATTCCTTCATCAGGCCGTAGCCACCGTGAATTTGAACGGCATTATTGGCCACCCGGCCCATTAGTTCCGAGCAGTAAAGCTTTGCCATGGCCGCCTCCTTTTGAAACGGGCGCTCCTGGTCGCGCAGCCAGCAGGCCTTGTAAAGCAGGTTGCGGGCGCACTCGATTTCCATTGCCGCATCCGCAAGCTTGAATGAAATCGCCTGGAACTTGGATATGGGCTTGCCGAACTGCTGTCGCTTGCGGGCATACTTCATTGCGGCCTCATAGGCGCCTTGGGCGCCGCCCAGTCCCATGGCCCCGATGGAAAGACGGCCGCCGTCCAGGGTCTGGAGCATCTGGTGGAAACCCTCTCCCTGCCGGCCGAGAATATTTTCCTTGGGCACGCGGACATCGTCGAAATAAAGTTCGGCCGTATTTGAGCCCCGCCACATCATCTTGTTGTGCATGGCCTTGGCTGTAAACCCCCGGGTTCCGTGTTCCACCAGAAAGCACGTGTACTCGGGCCGGCCGTCCTCGCGCTGACCGGTCACGGTCTGGACCGTAACGCCCATGGACATTTCACACGCGGCATTGGTGATAAAAATCTTGGACCCGTTGATCACCCACTCATTTCCGTCCTGTACGGCCGTGGTCTGGGTGCCGCCCGCATCCGATCCGGCCGTGGGCTCGGTTAAGCCAAAACCCCATAGGGCTTCGCCTTCGCACAATTTCGGTAGATACTTTTTTTTCTGGGCATCCGTGCCGAAATAATACAGCGGGCCGATTCCGAGCGAATTGCCGGCGGCCACGGTGGCGGCCTGGGAGCCGTCCACCCGGGCGAGCTCCTCCACCGCGATGATATAGGAGATGTAATCCAGGGCCTGGCCGCCGTAAGGCTCGGATACGAACATGCCAAACAGCCCGATCTTTCCCATCTTACGGGTCAGCTCCGGGGAAAACGTTTCCCCTTCATCGAGTTCCGCGGCAACCGGGGCGATCGCCTGTTCGGCAAACTTCCGGATTTCTTTTCGAATCATTTCCTGTTCGGTGTTTAGATCAAAATCCAAGTTTCACCTCCTTGATAAATGACCGGGCGGGATATCCCCGGGCCCCTGAGCATCAGGTATGCCATGGCCGGCAATACGGTGATCACCGGCACAAAGACTGTTTATCCAAAAGTAACGTAAACGTTAAGTTTTGTAAAGCGTTTTTCCATACCCCTGCACCGAAAATTTTAGTCCCCCATCTTGACACCTGCAAGTTTGTGATTACTTTGACGGCAGAAGTCAACTTCCTGATATAAATGAATAAATAGCTGCAATGGAAACGTGTGCTCACAGGAACGGATTTTTGACCCAAAAAGGAGGAAAAGGCCATGATTACAAGAAGATTGTTTGATTTCCCGGATGCCGGAGGCAGAAACCCGTTTGAGGAAGTCGATCGCATGCGGCGCTACCTGGATCAGCTCATGGGCCAGGCAGATACCGGCGTCCGCGTACCGCGTGCAGGCGTGTTCCCCCTGATCAACCTGACGGAAAACAAGACAGCCTATATTCTGCGTGCCGAACTGCCGGGCGTTCAGACAGAAGATCTCGACATCCAGGCCGCCGGCAGAAACATTACCATCAGCGGACAGCGCAAAATCGAGCCCGACCCCAATGCCACCTATCACCGCAGGGAACGCGAATCCGGAAAGTTTTCCAGGGCGATGACGCTGCCGGGCGATATTGACCGGGACAAAATCGAGGCTTCTTTGAAAAACGGGGTGCTCACCGTTACGGTACCAAAATCCGAAAAAGCCAAACCCAGACAGATTGAAATCAAGTCTTAACCCGTTGTCACGAACCTTTTACACAAGGAGGATTCGATATGGCAAACGAAGCACAAAACCGCGATATGCAGGTAAAGGGCAAACAGGAACTCTCCGGTGCCACCGAACAGACCCGGCCGGGTCCGGTATTTACCCCGCCTGTGGATATATGCGAAGATGAAAACGCCATCAAGCTCATGGCGGACATGCCGGGCGTGAAGCCGGATGATGTCAACATTGACGTGCGCGAAGACACGCTTACGTTGATCGGAGAAATCCAGCCCTACGAGGATGCAGAAGAAACCGATGTGATGATTGAGTATGAAATCGGCCAGTATTTCCGGCAATTCACTCTGCCCGAACTCATTGACCAGGAAAAAATCGACGCCCAATTAAAAGACGGGGTGCTTACCCTGGAATTGCCGAAAGCAGAAGCTGCCAAACCCAAAAAGATCGA
>JBKHJS010000036.1:0-16508 GCA_046537995.1 Desulfobacterales bacterium | reverse complement strand
ATCAAAGTTTAAAGGTTCAAGAATCATTCGCAAAACGGGTAGCCCGCAAAATTACCACGATATCGGCCCGGACGCAACAGATTTTACTTAAACACTTAAAACTTAACACTTCTCTTAATTCAACGGATCATTTTCCCGCATGGCCCAGACCCCGCACGGGCAGGCCCCGGCACAGAATCCGCAGCCGATGCACAAATCCGGATCCACCACGTACTCGTAATCCGACCCGGGCAGTTGTTTTCTGGATATGGCGCCCTTGGGGCAGATGGCCTCGCAGATGCCGCAGTCTCTGCAGGTGCCGCATGATGCACAGCTTGCCCCGCATTGCTCAAGCTCGGAAAAACGGCTGATTCTGGGATCAAAATACTCCAGGGAAACCCTGCCGGGCGGCAGGATGGGTGCGGTTTCGCCTTCATCAGGAACATCTTTCAAATCTGTGCCTGCCCGAAGGGGACGTTTTCCTTCCGCGATCTCTCTGATCGCTGCGGCCGCCTTGCGGCCCGCGCCAATGGCGTCTGTGAGCAAACCCGGCCGGACAATGTCGCCGATGGCAAAAATTTTCGGATCCGTTGTTTGGTAATGGGCGCTGACCTTGACAAATCCGTTTTCGATCCGCACCGCGGCCGGCAGAAACTCCGTGTCCGGCACGTCGCCGATGGAAACCACCACCGTATCCGCGGGCAGCACTTCGCCGGATTCCAGGACCACGCCTTCTTCGGTAACCTCCCGGGTATAACAGGGCCACCGGAATTTTGCGCCCGCGGCTTCTGCGTGCTCCCGCTCCCTGCCAGAGGAAGCCGGCTCCTGTACGTCAATCAGGGTGATGCTTTGGGCACCCAGGCGATGGGCTTCCACGGCCGCATCGCAGCCCACGTTTCCCGCACCGATGATCACCACGCTGCGGCCCGGTTCGATGCGCCCGCGCTTGGACCGGGCCAGGAAGTCATTTGCCGCAACCGTCCGCTCCCTGCCCGGAACCGGCAATGTGCGGGGTTTTCGTGCGCCTGCGGCAATCACCACGAAATCGTAATCCACCTTGAGCTGCTCGATTTCATCCCTGGTCATCTCCTGCTGCAAATTCACGTGCGGAAGCACGGAGCGGATGCGCTCGAACTCGGCGTCGAGCACTTCCTTCGGGATCCGGGATTCGGGAATCAGGTGCCGCATTTTGCCCCCGAGTTGTTCGGACATGTCAAAAACAACGGCTTCATGCCCGGCCTGCCGAAGCTGCCAGGCAACGGAAATGCCGGCCGGACCGCCGCCGACCACCGCGGCCCTTTTGCCGGTCACCGGCGGCAGTTCGGGAATTTTTGCATCAATACCGGCGCGTCCCAGCCGGGTGACATCCACCGAAGACATGGATGCTGCTTTTCGCGTACATGACTGCATGCATAAATTTGGGCAGAGGTATCCGCAAACTGCTGCAGGAAAAGGGGTATAGGCCAGGGCCATGTCCACGGCCTCGTCCACCCGGCCTTCGCGCACAAGACGCCACCGTTCGTGCACCGGGATCCCTGTGGGACAGCTCGCCTCGCACGGCGGGGCATACATCCGGTTTTCCCATACCGGCACAAACCGCCGGAGCTCGCCTGTGGTAATCAGCGGGACGGGACTCATGTCCATGTCCGTGAGATCCCCCACCAGCCCGCCGGCACCCAATTCGCGGTTCCACACGTGTGTCCGGAACTCGGAAATGGAACGGGTCTTGCGAACCACCTTGTCCTGCGGACTGCGCGCTGCGATCAGCTGCCAGCGTTCGCGCTCTGCCAGCTCGTCATAAAGATCCGGGCGGCCGATGGCCTCCAGGTACCGCGTGAGGTTTTCCACGAGCCACTGCCAGTCTGCATCGCTGATTGGCATCAGCTTGGCATCGCTCTTGCTGTAGCCGCCGTGCGGGCCGCGGAAAAAAACCTTGCCGCCCACCATCCCGACCAAAGGCCGGTATCCCAGGATATTGTCCGGGGTACGGGCATCAATGCCGCAGATCACGCCAATGCCGCCGGCCATGAATTCGCCGAAATAATCGCCCACAGAGCCCAGCACCCAGAGTTCCGGGGGATCAAAACGGGGATTGTGCTTGGTCATGGTCATGCCGCGGGCGCCGATACTGCCGGCCACATAGACCCGGCCCTGGGCCATGGCATTGGCCACGCCGTTTGATCCGTGGCCGCGCACGATGATATCGGCCCCGGCATTGAGCCACCCCACGTCGTCGGAGGCCGGGCCCATGTTTTCAATCCGGGTGCCGGGAAACCCCATGGCCCCCAGGCGCTGACCGGAATGGCCGGTTACCCGGATATGCAGGGGCTCCTCGCCTGCGCGCCACAACCGGCCGCCGATGCCGTGCTGGCCCCAGGCTTCCACCTCGATGCGCCGGCTGCCCCGGGCCACGGCATCCTGGAGCCGCTCTTCGAGCACCCGGGATTCCAGCCGGATGTCATCTTCCCGGCCGGATATCAGATGATAGCGTTGCTGGTCGGTCATTTTTCCAACCCTCCGGGGAAAATACGAAATTCGAATATCGAAATTCGAAACAATGACCAAAATCCGAATTACACAATTTCAAAAACAAAAAAACTTCGCGTTCCTGTTTGGATCATTCCGTCATTCAAATTTCGGATTTCGATATTCGTGCTTTTTTTCTATATTACATACCTGATCTGCAGCCGGTCTGCAGCAGCCTTGTCCGAAATCGCCAGGGCGTCGGACATGCCGATGGGCAGAGACGTGGAACGGCCCAGGGGCGCCACGATCTTACGCAGCTCCGTGTCAAAAGACACGTACATGTCCACGAGCCGTTGGGCCACATCCTCGGGGTCCAGCCTGCGGTAAAGCCTGGGGTCCTGGGATGTAATCCCCTTCGGGCACAAACCGATGTTGCAGATGTTGCACCGCCTGGTCTCCGAGCCCAGGCATCCGGCAGTGGCCTGCATCACGTACTTGCCCACCTGCACGCCGCTGGCCCCGAGCATGATCAGGGCCGCGGCATTGGCTGCCAGATTGCCGTTTTTTCCGATGCCGCCGCCCACAAACAAAGGAATTTCATTCTGCTGGCCCAGGCTGACCAGGTTCAAATAGCAATCGCGCAGGCAGCTGGCAACTGGATGGCCCATGTGGTCCATGGACACGTTGTAGGCCGCGCCCGTGCCCCCGTCCTCGCCGTCTATGGCCAGGCCCGCGGCATAGGGATTGCGCGAAAGATTGTTTAACACGGCCAGGGCCGTGGAGGTGCCGGAAATCTTGGGATACACCGGCACCCGGAAGTCCCAGGCCATGTACATGGACTGGATCATCTTGGCCACGGCCTCCTCGATGGAGTACTTGGTCTGGTGGGTCGGCGGGCTCGGCAGATTGACCCCCATGGGCACCCCGCGGATGGCGGCAATCAGCTGGTTGACCTTGTGCCACATCAGCAGGCCGCCGTCTCCGGGCTTGGCCCCCTGGCCGTACTTGATCTCAATGGCGCAGGGATCCACCTTCATTTCCGGGATGGCGTGGATAATCTCGTCCCACCCGAAATAACCCGAGGCGATCTGGAGGATCACGTAGCGCAAAAAGCGTGAACGCAAAAGCCGCGGCGGGCAACCGCCTTCTCCCGTGCTGATGCGCACCGGCATGCCCATCTCCTCGTTGAGGTAGGCCACGCCCATCTGCAGGCCTTCCCACATGGGCGGAGAAAGCGCCCCGAATGACATTCCCCCGATGATCAGGGGATAGATTTCGCGCACCGGCGGAATCCACTCGTTTTCGCGCACCCTCTGCATGTTCTGCTCCGGCGGCAGGATCCGGCCGAGCAGGGTGCGCATTTCAAACTCGTGCCTGCCGGCGTCCAGCGCCGGGTCCGTGAGCATGGAAACCCGGGTGAACTTGATCTGGTCCAGTACGCCGCCGGGTGCGTTTCTCCGCCCGCCCCGGCGCTCGGGCTGGCCGCCCTGGTCCAGATGAAACCGGAGCTTGTCGGCCTCGTCGCTTCGATAAGGCATGATCGCGTCATTGGGGCAGACCATGGCGCACATGCCGCATCCCACGCAGTGATAGGCGGGCGCGGTGCGCTGGCGGATACCGTGATAAACCTTGAATCCGTTTCCGGACTGCTGCCGGGCGTTGATGTCCACATCCACGATCCGCTTGCGAAACACCCCCGGTTCAATGGCATTGACCGGGCATACCGCCGTGCACTGACCGCACAGGGTACATTTTTCCCTGCTCCATGCGATCTGCCACGGCAGGTCCTTGAGATTTAATGTAGACGGGGTAATCTTTGCATCTGCTGACATATATCGACCTCCCGGCGATCGGGTCTGACGACCGCCGTATCCAGGTACATGGGTTGAAAGTCCGAGTGCTTGTCCCGATCCGGCAGAATGTAGTCCAGCCCGCAGATCTCGGAGGAAAACACGTAAGTGCCGGGTTTTCCGCCCACCACGCCGGGGCGCAGTTTCTTGCGGTCCTGGGCCATGAACATGGTATTATCCGGCAGCACGCCGATCACGCAGTTGGGGCCGTCGATGATCAGTTTGCGGCAGGTGCGCTTCATGTGCTTTAGAAACTCCCCGTTGGGATGGGCTTCCAGGTCCCCGTCCTGCAGGGGCGTAATTACGTGCTTGTAGGCCTCCACGCCCATGCCCAGGTGTTTCAGCGTGTAATGCAGGATGTGCACAAACACCTCGGAGTCGGAATAAAAGCCGGTGTATCCGGGCTCGCCCCGGGAGCTCAGATACTCCCGGATCGGCACAAAAGCCGTGTTTTCACCGTTTGTCATGGTGGAAAATCCCTGGATGAAAAAGGGATGGCATGCATACAGGTCAATGGCGTAATTGGTGTTCTGCCGCCCCTGGGCCATGATGATCCGGGCATTTAAGTTTTCCCGGCCCAGCTCCAGGTATTTGCCCACGGTCAGGGGATCGCCGATTTCCTTGATCATGATGGTATCCGGCCAGAAGGAAAACACGATCATGTCCCCCTTTTCCCGGCCCATTTCCTGGAGGGCCAGCCGGACGGTTACCAGGCGGGCTTCCTTTTCGGCCCGGGGCAGGTCTTCCCATTCCTCGGGGTACTCATAAGCCCGGACCAGGTACATGTCCCGCCTGGGAACCCCCGGGGGCGGCACCTTGGGCAGCCGGATGGAAATCTTGTACTTGGTCAAAAACCCCATATCAATCATGTAGCTGTCCAGCCGCCGGATGCCTTCCTCCGTGAAAATTCCGGACAAAATGGGCTCGTCTTTCATTTCCTCCAGCGGACCGCCCAGGTCCCGCAAAAACAGTCCGACCCCGGAGCCGTCATGGCCCTCGCGCATCACGTCCAGCGCGTTTAAGGCGGTCATGGGCGATACCGGCGTTTCACTGGTGATTGCGACCAAACGACACATTTTTGTATACCCCCGGTTTGCCGCACTTGACCCCCGGCGGCCGCATGTTTGCGCCGGCGGAGAGTTTTCCTGTCAACCCCGCCCGGATGATTTCCCGGGCTGGCCTGATTTATATTGCAACACCTGTACCACAATCCGACAAATCATAACATTTTAAAATAAATACAAAATAAAACAGGATGGATCCCGGCAGACCCTTACGTGTTACATATTTGTAAATTTTACACCCTGGTGCTTACAAATTTGTAAAGTTCTCATGATCCACCTGGAAAACGGATACGGAAGCCGGCGGCCTGCCGTCAAAGGCCACGGCCCCGGCATACCCGGCCCGGATGGAAACCGGCCGGACGGTCCAGCCTTTAGCAGCGCCCGTGGCTGCATCCCGGATCCGCCAGCCGGCCGGGGTCTCCTGGACCGCGACATCCCCCAGCCGGCCGATGCCGTCACCCACGGCCTTCAGGTAGGCCTCCTTGATGGTCCAGTACCGGAAAAACCGTTCCCGGCGGGCCGGTCCGGAGGCCGCCATAACCGCCCGGAACTCTTCGGGCCGGAAAAACCGGCGCGCGAGTTTCTCCGGGTTCCGCCCGGGATCAATGCGTTCGACATCCACCCCGAGCCGGCGATTTACGGAAAACCCGAACAGGGCCACGCCCCGGGAATGAGAAAGGTTGAAACACAAGGGCGCAGCCGCCTCCGGATTGTCAAGATAAGGCTTGCCTTGCCGATCCCTGCGGATAATGACATCTTCGGGCGGTATTGCCAAATAATTGCCCAGCAGCCGGCGCAGGATGCCGCGGGCCGCAGTAAAGTGCCGCGTGTGGACATCAGATATAAACCGCTCTGCCCGGGCGGCCTCCTCTTTGGAAAGCAGGGCGGAAAGGCCACTCAACGGCTCCGGGGCAATATCCAGAAACGCCCACCATAGATGGACGGTATGGAAATCAATCAAAAACTTCACTGGCCTCTCCCAGGACCGAGGGGTCAAAGAGGTCCGGGAAATAGTAGCGCAGCACACGCGCGGGAAAGCCGATCTTTAAGGGCGCCCGGTGGGAATCCGAGCGAACCAGTCCCTCCCGCATCAATTGACTGACAATGCGCCTGGCGTTTCGCTGGCTCTGGTGCCCCATGTCCATGATCGGCCCGGCCTCGCCCCGGGCCACCTCGCCCCGGAAAAACAGGGCCTTGAGCAGCCGGCCCGCCCGGGGATCGATCGGATCCAGGGCGCCCCGGGCCGCTTCCCGATCCTTGATGTAGCCGTCAATCCGGGCATCAATCCGGTTTAATGCCAGGATTCGGTCCATGAAGGTGACCTGGTCCAGGCAGGTTTCCAGGAAAAACATGCAGAAATCGGCGAAAAATGCCTGATCAAATCCGGTGCCGTCGGCAGAAGGCGAATCCGCGGACTGCAGATTGGTCATGTACCACTGCTTGTCCCTGGAAAATCCCCTGGACAGGGACCACAGGTTGCCCCGGTTGATTCCGGCATGAGCCATGTAGAGCCCGGAAAACAGGCGGGCAACCCGGCCGTTGCCGTCCCTGAAGGGATGCAGCCATGTCAGCCGGTGATGAGCGGCTGCCGCAGCGATCAGGCGTTCGTCTCCGTGAAAGTTGGCGGGGTGATACAACCCGGCAAACGCCTGATACATCTCCGGCAGTTTTGCCGGGTCCGGGCCGTGCGGCGTCCTTCCGCCGTCCATGGAAACATGGCCGTCGCGCATTTGCCCGGGCCTGGCCTGGTACCCGGTAAATCCGCCCCGGCTGTGCGTGTAGCGATGTTCCTGCGGCAGTTTCTCGTAAAATGATCGATGGATTCCCGCCACAAAATCAAATGCGCAGATATTTTCCGGGGGATCTGAAAAAATCCGGTGCATGAACTCCCGTTCGGTCTGCACGTGGGCTGCGCAAAGCTGTTGGGCGTACCGCTTTTCGGTGTCGCTCGAAAATTCCTTGTTTAAAGCCGCCTCAATGTCCATGACCGAGGTTTTATGCCCCTCGATCAGGTTGGAGTAATAACTGTTCAAAAAGCGGAGCCTGTCGCCCAGGGCCTTAGCGGTTTCGGCTGCAATGCGGCCTTCAAGCGTGGCCGAGGCCACGATCACTTCCTGGGCCAGGTCCTTGAGCTCACCCATGCGAACAGTCGGCAGCGCGGGTTCGAGAGGGTTGAGGGTCATGGAAGTCTTCAATATTTGTGTCCGGTTTGTTTTCCGGTTTTAATCCCTTAAAACAGGGAGAAAGGAGAGGATATCCCCGTATCAATGTCCGGTTTGATTCCACTATACGGCATCCGGGCCGCCGGATCAAGGCGAAAAATCAAATCCTACTCCGAAATTTCCGGCACAACCCACAGATGCGAGTACCAGTGCCATTGCGAACCGTCGGCAGATGGTGCGGTAATGGTATACAAGGTTCTTCTGGAATCGAGTTTGTCCCTGGACTGCGCCCGAATCACAAGAGCGCCGTCCTGCCGGGAATGCTTGACCGTGCAGTTTTTCTGCCCGCTGACAAAACACTGCAGAGCGTCCGGATCGATTCCGGAATTTTCCACCCGCAGCCTGAGCCGGGGCGGGTTTTCCTCTGAAACCAGCGGGCTTTCGGGTTGGACTGCGGCCACCTGCAAGGCGTTCATACGGAGTTTGTCCGCAAAACTGTCCATTTCCGCGTAATGGAGGTTCATGGGAAACCGGGGCAAGGCAAATTTTTCGCTTCCCCGGTAAATCACCCCGGATTTCTGGGCCGCCGCGGCCCGGTAGCCGTATTTCTCCAGCACCGCAAACATCTCGGGATGATATTCGCCGAACGGATAGGCGTACAGGTCCGGCACTTCGCCCAGATGCCGCCGGAATAAATCGTGAGCCTTTTTCAGGTCGGCTTCAAATGCTTCCGCGATTTCACCGGGCCCGGAATTTAAAAAATGACCGTGAGAATGGGAGTGATTACCGATTTCATGCCCCTTTTCCTGCAGCCGGGCAACCTGCTCCCAGCTCAGGTAATTGCCCCCGCCCACGTGGCTGGTGGGCACGAAAATCGTGGCCTTGTACCCGTATTCATCAAGCAGCGGCACAGCATTTTCCCATATTGACCGATATCCGTCATCAATGGTGAGAACAGCGGTTTTCTCCGGCAGCCCCTGGTCTGAATGCATTCGCTCCAGTGCCTTTCCAAGCGGCAGCACGGTGTAATCATGCTTCTTGAGATACGCCAAGTGTTGCCTGAACTGCTTGACAGAAACGCTTGTGGAGGGGTATTTGTCCTGTTTGCCGAAATGATGGTAAATAAAGGCCCGAATCTGCGGCCTGTCCTGATTATTCCGGTCTTCGGCACTCTCCCGGGAATCCGCATGAAGCAAAACCGTCAGGCCCCCGATAAGAATGATCGCGGCAACAATACAGAAAATCCGTTTTTTGACCATAAAACATGCCCTTTCCGTATGCCGGACTTGACCGACACAACGCATTATCTTGAAAATGGTGCTTATAAACAGTATAAATATTAAATTAACCCAGAAATACAAGTCTTTCAAGCCCGGGGGCGCAAAAGACCGGATCCCTTGCAAAAATACTGTAAACGGTTATTTTAAGAGTCTTATATAATACATGGATTCAGATTCAGGAGAATGTATGCGTTATCCGAAAAAAGGCATGACCACTGTGATTGCGGCCTTGCTGTTCGTTGCTGCCGGTTTTTTGCATGCCTGCGGAGAAAAAGATCCGTACGCAGATATTGACCCGGAAAAAATCATCGGGCAGGTGCAACTGCCGCCGCTTTCCGGAAGCGGGCAGGTACATCCGGCCGAAGGAAAAGCCGCTGACCGGGCAAACCGGAAGATTTCTGCACAAAAACCCGCTGCCGAGGATGTTGACACAAAACTTCCCGATTTTTCAAAATATACCAATATTCAGAAAAAAAAGACGGAATTTTTCAACTTTCTGCGGCCCATCATCCGGAAGGGAAACTGGCGGGTATTAAAACAGCGGGCTTATGTGCTCCGGCAATGGGAGCACTTTCAAGACGGCCGGGAAATTTCACCTGAAGCAATCGAGCGCCTGGAGCAGCTTGCCGAAAACTATCGCGTAGACGCAGAATTTTCAGCCGGCACGGAATTTTTCCGGAAAATGCTGATCCACGTGGACAAAATCCCCGTGGAGCTTGCATTGATCCAGGCAGCCAAGGAATCGGCCTGGGGCACATCGCATTTCGCGCAAAAAGGAAACAACCTTTTCGGACAATGGTGTTTTGATAAGGGTTGCGGCATTGTGCCGCGCCGGCGCCCGGAAGGGGCTACATATGAGGTACAGACATTTGGCGATGTTTCCGAATCGGCACGGTCCTATATCCGGAATCTTAACTCCCATCCGGCATACAAGGAACTGCGGATCCAGCGCTACCGGATGCGCCTTGCCGGCGGCGAACTCACCGGGCACAACATGGCAGAAGGCCTGGGACAGTATTCCGAAATCGGCATGGCGTACGTGAGAACCGTCCGGAAAATGATCCGGGGAAACCAGAAGTTCATGGGGATTCACGAAGACTCCGGCGACATGTAGCCCGCCTTACCAGGTATCTATTTCCGCACGTTTCTTCCCGCTCCGGGGTGCAGGCGCGGGCATGGAAGCAATCCCGCGGGTAATCCAGTAGCGGGTCTCCTTCGGGTCGATCACGTCGTCGATTTCCAGAAACGAGGCCATGTTGACGGCCTTTCCGTGCTCATAGGCCATATTCACCAGGGAATCGTACAGCTTCTGCCGCTCTTCCGGGTTTTCGGCCGCCTCCAGGTCCTTTTTAAAACCGAGCTTGACCGCGCCTTCCAGCCCCATTCCGCCGAATTCCCCGGTTGGCCAGGAAATATTGAACACCGGGCGGTGGTAACCGCCGCCCACCATGGCCATGGCCCCCAGGCCGTAGCCCTTGCGCAGAATCACGGAAAACACCGGGATGGTCGCCCCGGCCGCGGTGACAAACATCCGGGCAAACCGGCGCACCTGGGCGCTTTTCTCGGCTTCCGGGCCCACCATGAAACCCGGGGTATCGCATAAGGTAAGCATGGGGATATCGTGGGCGTCGCACAGTTTCATGAATCGCGCGGCCTTGTCAGCAGCATCCCCGTCAATGGCGCCGCCCAGGTGCCAGCAGTTGTTTGCCATCACCCCAAAGGGTTTTCCCTCGATCCGGATCAAGGCGGTGATAATGCCCGCGCCGAACTGTTGGCGCAGTTCCAGCACGGAACCGCTATCGGCCAGGGTTTCGATCACCTCGCGGACGTTGTATGCCCGCAGCCGGTTTTCCGGCACGGCCCTGCGCAAAAGCCGCTGATCCGCACAATGCCAGTCTGAAACCGGCCCCTGAAAATAAGAAAGGTATTTTTTCGCCGCTTCCACGGCTGCCGGCTCGTCTTCGACCAGGATGTCAATGACCCCGTTGGGCGCCTGCACATCGGTCGGTCCGATATCCTCCGGGGCGCATTGGCCCAGGCCGCCGCCTTCGATCATGGCAGGCCCGCCCATGCCGATGTTGGCGTTTTTCGTGGCAATGATCACGTCGCTGCAGCCCAGCAGGGTTGCATTGCCGGCAAAACACCGGCCGGAGACGATGCCCACAACCGGCACCAGGCCGCTCAAGGCTGCATACCGGGTAAAGGTGTCCAGGTCCAGGCCCGCCACCCGCATTTCCATGGCATCCACGTCACCCGGCCGCCCACCGCCGCCTTCGGCAAACAGGACCACCGGCAGGCGCCACTGCTCGGCAATATGCAGCATGCGGTCGGTTTTCTGGTGATTAAACGCCCCCTGGGTGCCTGCCATGGCCGTATAGTCATACGAAAGCACCGCGCACCGGGCCCGGGCCGGATCGAACCGATCACCGTTAACCGTGCCGATGCCGGTGATCATTCCGTCAGCCGGGCTTTTTTCGATAAGCTCCTCCAGGGAACGCCGGCGGCGCTGGGCTGCCACAGCAAGCGCCCCGTACTCGATAAAACTGTCGGCATCCACAAGGTGGTCGATATTTTCCCGGGCAGTGCGCTGACCGGTCTTCCTGCGCTTTTCCACCGCACCGGGACGCGCGGCATCGGTTAACACCCGGTGCCGCTCCAGCGCTTCAGCCAGATCCGGCCGGATCTCATCCAGGTCCGCTTCTTTTTCCGCCCCTGCCTCGGCCGCGTCGACTTGTCCGGGCTCGATAAAAACCAGGGGCTGTCCTTTATAAAGCGTTTCTCCCGGAGCCGTGCATATGCGCCGGACTGTCCCGCTGACCTGTGCGGCAACCAGGTGCTGCATTTTCATGGCTTCGACCACGGCAATGGTCTGCTTTTCATGCACGGGATCGCCGACCGCCACCTCGATGGAAACCACTGTTCCCGGCATGTTCGCGGCTGTCGGCAGGGTGCCCGGCGGCCCCTGCACTTCCGCGGGACCCGATTGTCCGGTTGCTTTCTCCGCGGCCGCCGCTGCACCGCCATCCCCGACCGGAGCTCCAGCGGGCGCCGTGTCATCCCGGACAAGTTCAGACAGGTTTTGTTCAACAAACCGCGTGGTCACCCGGCCGGCGGCCACATCCGGATGCCTGACCAGATTGCGCAAAAGCCCGATATTGGTGCATACGCCTTCAATCCGAAACTCGCGCAAGGCCCGGCCGGCCTTTGCCAGGGCATCGGCAAAATTTGCAGACCGGCTGTGGCAAATCAGCTTGGCCAGCAGGGAATCAAATTTGGGATTGGTCTCATAGCCGGCATATCCGAACGTATCCACCCGGACGCCCGGGCCCAGGGGCGGCTCGAAAACGTGCAGCACACCTCCGGAAGACGAGAATTCGCCGCTTTGGTCAATTTCCTCCATGTTGACCCGCAATTCAACCGCGTATCCCAGGGGCGCGCCGATATTTTCCTGTGCCAGCCTTAGATCGGCAAGGGCTTGCCCGCGGGCGATTTCAATCTGCGCCCGTACCAGGTCTATGCCTGTGACCTCCTCGGTGACCGGATGCTCCACCTGGAGCCGGGGGTTGACCTCCAGGAAAAAAAAGGCATCGGCTCGTGTCTGCGCATCCGCGTCCACCAGAAATTCAAACGTTCCCAGGCTCGTGTACTGCATGGATTTGCCAAGCTCCACTGCGGCCGCCGCAATCTGCTCGCGCAGATTATCATCTATGGCCGGGCTGGGGGCGATCTCCACGAGCTTCTGGTTGCGCCGCTGCAGGGTGCATTCCCGTTCCCAGAGATGGCTTACTGCGCCCGTGCCGTCGCCGATGACCTGTACTTCGATGTGCCGGGCGTTTTCAATCAGGCGCTCCACGTATACATCCCCGCGGCCGAAAGCGGCATTTGCCTCGCTGCAGCAAAGGTCATATGCCGCATCCAGCTCCGAGAGATCTGATACGGCCCGCATGCCGCGGCCCCCGCCGCCGGCCAGGGCCTTGATCATCACTGCCGGATTTTCGCCGAGGGAGGCAAAAAAATCCCTGGCTTCAGTCCGCGTGGTGGGGCCGTTGGTTGCCGGCACCAGGGGGATGCCGCATTGCCTGGCTTTTTCCCGCGCCCGGGCCTTATCCCCGAACAGCCTCAGGCTTTCCGCGGCCGGGCCGATAAACACGATTCCGGCCTGTCCGCATTTTTCGGCAAATTCCGCGTTTTCAGCCAGAAAGCCGTAGCCCGGATGAACAGCCCAGCAGCCGCATTCGCCCGCGATTTCAATGATCCGATCCGCATCCAGGTATGCAGCCGCCCCGGAGCCCGTCAGGGGGCGGCATTCATCAGCAAGCCGCACGTGAAAGGAATCGGCGTCATCTTCGGAATATACTGCCACGGTCCCCATGTTGAGATCGGCTGCGGCGCGGATCACGCGTACCGCGATCTCGCCTCTGTTGGCCACCAGGATTTTTGCTGTCATAATCTTTCTTTCAGATCTTCCTTTTTTACCTTGCCGGTTGCCGTCAGCGGCAATTGCTCCACAATCCGGATTTCCGGAACCTTGTATCCCGCCATGTTCCTTCTGCACCAGGCCTGCAGGTCCGCCTCGCCGATGTCGCCGGCCCGGTCCGGGACAAGCTGGATAAATGCCACCGGCACTTCGCCTTTTTCCTCGTCAGTCCGCCCCAGGACCGCACTGCCGGCAATAGCCGGATGCCGGCCCAGCAGGTTTTCCACCTCCGAGGGAAACACGCTCATGCCCTTGACCTTGAGCATTTCCTTGCTGCGGCCGAGGTAGGTCAAATACCCGCGGTCGTCGATCATGCCAATATCCCCGGTGTGCAGCCAGCCGCCTGCAAGCTGGCGGGCGGTTTCCTCCGGCTTGTTCCAGTACGCCTTCATCAGGGAAGGGGTCTGCACCAGGATCTCGCCCTCCTGGTTTAACGGCAGGGGCTCGCCGGAGGCGAAATCCACCACCATGAACCGGGTCCCCGGCATGGGCAGTCCGACAAAAATGGGGCGGGAGGCCAAATCCATATCGTCTTTCTGCATGCCCGCAGTAAAGGTGTCCAGGGTGTGGGTTTCGGTCATGCCGTAACTGCTTTCCCGCATCACGGTGCCGGTCAGTTCACGCCATTGACGGCGGTACTCCGCGTTGAGCTTCTTGACAAAAGAAGAGACCAGGGTTTGGCGCAGCGAGGAAAAATCAACCTTTTCCACATCAGGATAATCCATGAGCTCAACCATGTTATCCACCAGGCCGTACATGATCGACACCCGGTATTTCGGTATGGCGTCAAGCACCGCACCGGCATCCCAGCGGATCATCAACACCTCTGTCACTCCGGAGAGCACGGGCGCAAGTACCCCCGCGTCCTCGCCGGCGATCCAGAATATGGGCAAATAGGTCAGCAGAACATCGTCCCCGCCCGGATCCCCAAGGGCAAAGGTCGCCCCGCAGGCTGCCGTATACACCATGTCGCGCTGGGTGTGCTCACACCCCTTGGGCATACCCGTGGTGCCGCCGGTATAGTTCAGGGCGGCGATGTCGTCCAGCCCCACTTCAACCTCGGGACAGGACCCGGCTTCGTCCCGGATCACGGTCATCAGGTCTTCTGAGCCCGGGCACTGCTGCCTGGGAATCCGGGCCAGGTCGGGAATGGGAAATACCGGGGACTCGGGCAGCCAGTCAGTCAAGCTGGTGGCAAACACCGTCTCCAGGCCGGTCTGCTCCCGTGTCGCGGAAACCAGGGAATACAGCAAATCCAGGGCCACGATCGCCTTTGGGCCGGCATCCTGGATCTCGTAGACAAATTCGGCTTCCTTGAACAGCGGATTAACCGGCACATGAATACAGCCCAACTTGAGAATGCCGTAAAAAACAATCAGAAACTGCGGGCAGTTGGGCATAAAAACCGCCACCCGGTCGCCTTTTTTCAGCCCCCGGCCGGCCAGGCAGGCAGCAAAACGGTCGCTGTAGTCATCGAGCTGCCTGAAGGTCATCTCAGCCCCGTAAAATATGACACAGGGCTTATCCGGGGTTTGCTGCGCGCGCCTGCGCAGATAATCGGTCATGAGAATTTCGCCCTCGGGATATTCCACTTCACGGGGCATTCCCTCGGGCCAGCTCTTCTCCCAGAGCTTTTCCACCTGTTGCAAATACGCGTTGCGGTCCATGGCTCCCCCCCTTTTACGCTGCATGTTTGAAAAACCGGCAAAGACTTTGCAATGCCCGCATCTTATCGCAATGCCAATGCAAAATAACGAACGCTCGTTTTTTCATCAAGTCCTTTTTACAAACACGTGTTAGGTTTTAAGTGGTTAAGTGATTAAGTAAAATCAAAAGATTATATCCTGAGCATCACGCCGCCCCTTCGCTCCCTGGAGGTCCTTCGCGTTGCACCGGGTGAAGCAAAAGGCACAGAAGCATTTCGAATAAACCGGATCACCGGTTTTTCCATTCTACTGCCGGCTGCTTTTCAACAAAGGCACGAATGCCGTTCTGTGCATCCTCGGCCATATTATTCATGACAATGGTGTGCGCGGCAAAGGCAAGCGCCTTGTCATCTTCCTGATCCACCTGGGAATAAAACCCCTGTTTCCCGATGCTTAAAGTGAACCGACTTGCTTCTGCAATTTGGGCCGCCAGTTTTTCCGTCTCCTGCGAAAGTTCGCTCAAGGGCACCACCCGGTTGACCAGCCCGAGCTGCCTGGCCTCTTCGGCCGGGAAATAACGGCCGGTCAACAGCATCTCCATGGCGGCCTTTCTTCCGATGGCCCGGGAAACGGCAACCGCCGGTGTCGTACAGAAAAGGCCGATTTTCACCCCGGGCGTGGCAAAACTCGCATCTTCGCTGGCCACGACCAGATCACACCACGCTGCCAGCTGGCATCCGGCAGCCGTGGCGATGCCCTGGACCTGTGCGATCACCGGTTGCGGCAAGTCATGAATCAATTGCATCATCCGGGTGCACTCATCAAAAATCCTCTTGTACGATTTTACCCCGTCGTCCAGCAGTTCAGGCAAATAATGGCCGGCGCAGAAATTTTTGCCCTCGGCCCGGAGAATGACCACCTTTACGGATTCATCCGCGCAGACCTCGCCAAGCGCGTGGATTATCTCCTGGATCATCTGCCCGGACAGCGCATTGATCTTTTCCGGGTTGGACAGGGTCAGGAAAGCAACGGCATCATTTACGGAAAAACGGATCTTTTCATAGTTCATTGCAGGGCTCCTTTGTTCTGGTTTACATGCATTCTTCCATGCCTATATTTATAAGCCGCATAATAAAATAGCAACCTTCGGAGGATGAAAAAACGCGTTAAATAATCGCGTTTCAGGATCCCGCTGGGCAACAAAGAGCTGGAAGGGGATGACGCATGTTCCTGAAAACACAGATTCTCGGCAATAACCTGGAGCAATGGCTTCTGGCGCTGCTCGTTGTTGTGGTACTCACGGGTCTGATCCTTTTTGTCCGAACTGGTTAGAAAGGTGGTCAACCGGGTTTGCCAAGCGCCCGTTCGTGCTTATTTTCCACCTAAGTTGAGCGTTTCAAATTTTTAAACTTTTTGTTTTCATTTTATTTTAAAGGATTTAAATTAATTTGACCTTTAAAAATTTGAAACCCTTCGGGATTTTCAATTTTACCGCATCTACTGCGTCAGATACAGCCTCGCATAGTTGATGACTATAGCGTGTCTGCATCTTCCTTGTATCTGCGGTAAACTTGAAAATCGCTC
>JBKHJS010000035.1:0-16635 GCA_046537995.1 Desulfobacterales bacterium | reverse complement strand
TCGGGCTGGGCCCGGATGTTCAGGTCGTATGCGGTACGCCCGACGTGCAGGCCGCAGCCCTGGGCTCCGGGGCGGTGGCCGATTTTGCCCCCCACCTGTATATCGGTACCTCTGCATGGCTGACGTGCCATGTGCCGTTTAAAAAAACCAGCATTTCAAGTAATATTGCGTCTCTGCCGTCTGCCGTGCCCGGCCGCTATTTTGCGGCAAACGAGCAGGAGACCGCCGGCGCCTGCCTGACTTTTCTGCGCGACAATGTTTTTTTCGCACAGGACGGGCTTTTGGATGTCTGCTCGCCCCCGGATTTCTACGCACGGCTTGATGTCGAGGCAGAGAAGGCTCCGCCCGGCAGCGGCGGACTTATTTTTATGCCCTGGCTCTACGGGGAAAGAACCCCGGTGGACGACCGCCTGATAAGGGGCGGGTTCATAAATCTCTCCCTTTCGGCGGACCGCGCCCACCTTGCAAGAGCCGTGCTCGAAGGCGTGGCATACAACACCAGGTGGCTCCTTTCTGCAGTGGAAAAATTTGCCGGGCGCAAATTTCCGGAAATCCGCATGATAGGCGGCGGGGCCAATTCCGATATATGGTGCCGGATCCATGCCGACGTGCTAGGCAGAAGGATTGCGAAGGTACACGACCCCCTGCTGGCAAACGTACGCGGAGCTGGGCTTCTTGGCGCGGCGGCCATGGAGTGTATTGATTTTGAACAGATTCCCGAACTCGTGGAAATTGATTTTGTCTATGAGCCCGATCCGGCCCACAGGCAGATTTATGATGCCATTTTCCGGGAGTTCAAAAGCGTATACCGGCGCACCCGGAAAACCTGCGCCAGACTGCATGCGATCTGCGGTGACGAATCATGCGAAGCAAATGAAGCAAATCGTAAATAAAAAGAATTCTTCGTGAACTTCGTGTCCTTCGTGGTTATCATGAGGCAGGCGGAATTGACTGCCCCGGAACATGGAATGGAAACACAGGAGGCATATTGAATATCCGGAAAATGACGGAAAAAGTGCTTTACCGGCTGCCCGGGGGCCTGGCCGCCCGGGTGTTTGAATGGATCAAGGACGTGCCCGCAGTGCGCGCCTCCATTGAAAAGGAAATGGATGAGATGATGGCCCGCCTCCGGGATTCTGTGAAACCCTACAAGGGCAGGGTGCCCGAGTTTTCGCAAATGCCGGAAAGCGGCCTGGAAAAGGAATCCGTGCTCGATATCATGCGCGATCTCCAGGAAAAAGAAAACGAAAAATGGCGGGAGGGCTTTGTCTCCGGGGCGGTCTACCACGGGGATCCGTATCACATCGAATTTCTAAACCGGGTCTATGCTGTGCATTCCCAGAGCAATCCCCTGCACGCCGACATCTGGCCCAGCGCGTCCAAGTACGAGGCAGAGATCGTGTCCATGACCGCCGACATGCTGGGTGCGGGACAAACCAAAGACGAGATCTGCGGCGTGGTATCCTCGGGCGGCACGGAAAGCATCCTGCTGGCAATGAAAACCTACCGGGACCAGGCGCGGCAGGAGAAAAAAATCCGCCGCCCCGAACTCGTGGTTCCGGTCACCGCGCATGCCGCATTTGACAAGGCGGCCCGGTATTTCGGGATCAAAATTATCCACGTGCCGGTAAAAAACGATTTTACGGCGGATGCAGCGGCCATGGAAAAGGCCTGCACCCGCAACACCATTGCCATGGCGGCATCCGCCCCGTCGTTTCCCCACGGGGTCATCGATCCCATTGCGGATCTCTCCGAAATTGCCGGAAAAAAAGGAATCGGCTTTCACACGGATGCCTGCCTGGGCGGGTTTGTGCTGCCGTGGGCAGAAAAGCTGGGATACGGAATCCCGCCGTTTGACTTCCGCCTGCCCGGGGTGACATCCATGTCCGCAGACACCCACAAGTACGGGTATGCGGCCAAGGGGACATCCGTGGTTCTCTACCGGGGCCGGCACCTGCGGCGTTACCAGTACTTTACCATCACGGACTGGCCGGGCGGACTTTATTTTTCCCCCACGTTTGCCGGCAGCCGGCCCGGTGCGCTTTCCGCCCAGTGCTGGGCGGCCATGGTGAAAATGGGACAGGAAGGCTACATGGAGGCCACCCGGCAGATCCTGGAAACCGCGGATAAAATCAAAAGCGGCGTCCGGGAGATTCCGGAATTAAGCATTTACGGGGACCCGCTGTGGGTGATCGCATTCGGGTCCGAGGCGTTAAACATTTACCAGGTCATGGAGCAGATGGGGAAAAAGGGGTGGGCCTTAAACGGCCTGCATAAGCCGGCCTGCGTCCATATTGCCGTAACGCTCCGCCATACCGGGCAGGGCGTGGCAGAACGCTTTGTCGCGGACCTGAAAGAAGCAGCCGCATATGTCCGGGCGCATCCCGAAGATCAGGGCGAGACCGCGCCGGTTTACGGCATGGCCGCCACCATCCCTTTTCGCGGGGTGGTAAGCGATATGCTTGAGCGATACATGGATTTGCTGTATTCCGTGAAGTAAAATAATAAATTCAAAGCAGGAAATTCGAGACAATATCCAATGATCGGGATTCGTATGCGGCGATTTCCGGCCCACTTGTTAATTCTCCCGGTAATGCTTGTCGGCCTGCCCCTTCTGGGGGCATGGCTGTTTCTGACCCGCCCCCTCGGGGTTTATTTTGACTTTCCCCCGTCGCCCGGCCTGGTTTCCCATGCACCGTTTTCCTGGCCGGTGTTTATCGGGCTGGCGGCATTGATCGCGGCCTGTGCGGCCCCGTTTGTCAGCCGGGCCGTTTCCGTGCTCCGGCAGGGGGTGATGCCGGCGCCAGCCGTCCCGGCCCGGGCGTTTCCGGCCTGGGGTTGGCTGGGGGTTTTGATCTGCGCCACGGCCTGGATTCTTGCCTGGACCCGGTTTGAATGGCTTGCCGGGTTTCAGCCGTATACGTTTCCGTTTCTGTGGATCGGCTTTATCCTGGCGGTAAACGCACTTGCTGTGCGGCGCGCCGGCACCTGCCTGCTTGTGCAAAAGCCGGTTTTTTTTCTGGCCCTGTTTCCGGCAAGCGCGGTTTTCTGGTGGTTTTTTGAGTACCTGAATCGGTTTGTGCTCAACTGGTATTACATTAATGTCGATATGTTTGCGCCGTGGGAGTATATCGTGTATGCTTCCATTTGTTTTGCCACGGTGCTGCCCGGGGTGTTAAGCGTTGCAGCGCTGCTGCGGACATTTTCCTTTTTTGAACGGGCATATGCGGATTTTATCCCGATCCGCCCCGCAGCACCCCGCGGGTGGGCCGCAGCGGTGCTGGTGATTGCAGCGGCCGGCCTGTTTTTCCTCGGGCTGCTGCCCAACCTGCTATTTCCGCTGCTCTGGGTTTCGCCCCTGCTCATCATTGTCTGCCTGCAGGTGATAGCCGGGCAGCAGACCATACTGGCCCCCATTCGGCAGGGGGACTGGCACAGGGCTGTCTGCTTTGCCGCAGCCGCCCTGGTGTGCGGGTTTTTCTGGGAGATGTGGAATTACTGGAGCATGGCCAAATGGGAATACAGCATCCCGTTTGTCCACGCCTTCCAGGTATTTGAAATGCCGGTCCTGGGATATGCCGGGTACCTGCCATTTGGCCTGGAATGCGCCGTGGTGGGCGATATTCTGCAAAAGGCCTGCCTGAAACGCAAATGAACCAAAAGCGAAACACCTTCATGGGTAAGGTATGAATACCATCGGCAACTACAGGCTGACCGAAAAAATCCGCGAAAACAGGACAACATCTCTTTTCAGAGCTGAGCACGGCAGCGACGGAAAAACCGCTGTTATCCGGTTGCTGCACGCACCGGCCATATCTGAGCAAGAAGCAGTCAGGTTCAGGCGGGAGTTTGAAAACATAAAAAACCTGGATATCGAAGGCATTCTCAGGCCGTATGAACTGATTGAACACGAGAATGGGTTTGCCCTTGTAATGGCGGATTTTCCGGGCCGGTCCCTGAAAACCCGTATCGGTGCCTCGGGAATGGATGTGGCCGAATTTCTGGAAATTGCAGTCTGCCTGGCGGAAATCCTTGGCCGGATACATGAAAAGGTGGTGCACAAGGCGATAAAGCCGTCAAACATCCTGGTAAAAGACGACCCCCTGTCGTGCCGGATAACGGATTTCGGCGATTTGAGCCTTGCTTCCGGGCAACACAGGGATATATACGACCCTGAGGTGATCTCCCGGACCGTGCCCTATATGGCACCCGAACAGACCGGAAGGATGAACCGGGCGGTTGACCGCCGTACTGACCTGTATTGCCTTGGGACAGTGTTCTACGAGATGTTAACCGGAAGCCCGGTTTTTGCATATGACGATCCTATGGAAATCATCCACGCACACATCGCAAGGCTTCCGGAGGCGCCGTGTGAAAAAAGGCATGCCATTGCCGGTGCGCTTTCCGACATTGTGATGAAGCTGCTGTTCAAGGAGCCGGAAGATCGTTACCAGACCGCTTACGGCCTGGCGGCGGATCTTGAACAATGCAGGCGGCAGCTATCTGAAAAAGGGGGAATAGAGCCCTTTGAGCTGGCAGCAAGGGATGTGTCCCTTGATTTTGAGGCATCAGGCAGGCTGGTGGGTCGTGAAAACGAAAAAGCCGCACTGGTTGAATGTTTTGACCGGATGACAGAGCAGCGCAAGCCAGCGGTATCCATATTGACCGGTCCGGAAGGCATCGGCAAGACACTACTTGCGGAAAAGGTCTGCAGATCGGTTGTCGCAGACAACGGCTATTTCATTACCGGAAAATATGACAGGTTCAGGGGCGAGGTTCCGTACAGTGCGATCATTCAAGCGTTTATGGCTCTGGTTTCCAGGCTGCTGGCGGAAGGGCCCGAGCGTGTGGAAAACTGGAGAATAAGGATCATGGAGGCCCTTGGCTCCAGCGGAAGGGTGGTGACAGAAGTCATTCCCAACCTGGAGCTTATCGTGGGAAAGCAGCCGGATGTCCCGGAACTCGGCCCGGAGGCGGCCAGAAACCGATTCGTGCACGTTTTTTCAAACTTTGTCCAGGTCTTTGCCCGTTTTTCCCACCCCCTGGTGCTGTTTTTGGACAACCTGCAGTGGGCGGACCGGGCAAGCCTGAGGTTTTTGGCAAGGCTTGCCGCTGGAATGAATAAAGGGTGCCTATGGCTGATCCTGGCCAGTCGTACCCGTGAGGCGCAGAGGCAGGACCTGCTGTCCAATGCAGTCGATGAACTCGAAAGCACTGCGGGCTACGTGTGCCGGCTCGAGCTTGATGTGCTCGACCGCGACTCGGTTTGCGCCCTGGTTGCAGATCTTCTTGGAATCAACGGGGATGCGGCTTCCCCCCTAGCCGGCCTGGTTCATGGAAAAACCGGCGGAAATCCGTTTTTCGTAAACCAGTTTCTGCGCAACCTTTACGAAAACGGATTTCTTTGGTTTGAGCCGGGCCGCGGATGGCTATGGAACGAAGAGAAAATACGAGGCCTTCAGGTCACAGACAACGTGGTGGAGCTGATGACGGAAAAGCTGGCAGGCCTGCCGGCACAGACCCGCAATATACTGATGGCGGGTGCCTGCATGGGAAACCGGTTCGATCTGGAAACCTTGGCCGAAGTGCTCGGTCGGTCCATGGATGAGGTGCTGGAGGCGGCGGACCCGGCACTTAAATCCGGATACCTGCAATTTTCTGGAGAAATGTACTATTTTACCCATGATCGGCTGTGGGAGGCAGCTTATGCCATGATTCCAGAGGATCGGCGTTCAGAGCTTCATCATGATATCGGCTGGCATGTTTATAGCTGCACCCAAAGCCGGGAGCAGTTGTACAGGGATATTTTTTTCATCGTCAATCACCTGAATGCCGGAATAGACAGCATTAAAAGTCATGAAGAACGTATTGCGCTTGCCCGTCTTAATCTGGCTGCTGCGGAAAAATCCAGGGATACGGCTGCATATCAGTCTGCTCTTGCCTGCCTGAAAACAGGCATCAGCCTTTTAAGTGATACAGCATGGCAGAAGGAATACGACTTGGCTTTGAAGTTGCATGCAGAGACTGCAAAGGCCTCCTACCAGGCAGCCGAATTCGAGGAGATGGAGGCGCGGGTTCATGAAGTCGTGGAAAACGCGGCAACGGTTCTCGATACAATTGACGTGCGGGAAATCCAGATTCAGGCTTATCTGGCCCAACACAAAATAGTTGATGCCGTGGATACCGCTTACATGGTGCTCGAGTCCCTGGGGGTGAGGCTGCCGCGCCGGGCATCGGGTGCGGCTAGGGTTCGGGAACTGATAGGGGTCAATCTGGTGCTCAGGGGAAAAACAGACGATGAGATCCTCAATTATCGGCTCATGGAAGACCCCTTTTCAAAGGCGGCGGTTCGGATTGCCACCAGCGCGTTGATTGCATTTTACGTGGGCGGCTACGCAACGGACATGGCGGTGCTGGTGCTGCGGATGGTAAGAATCAGCTTCCGCAAGGGGATATGCGCTCAGACGCCGCAATGGCTTGCCTCCTATTCTGTGATCCTTTTTGTATTAAACAGATTAAATGAGGCTTTCAGGTTCGGCAACCTGGCAATGGAGACTGCAAAGCGTCTGAACTTCGAAGAAATCCGGACCCGTTACCTGGTATACGCCCAGATCAGGCACTGGCGGGACCCTCTGACAGAATGCTGCACCTGTTTGCTGGAAAACTACAGCCAGGGACTGGAGCTGGGAGACGTGGACTACAGCGCATATTCTGCGGTGCAATACTGCCACTTGGCCTTTGGCGCGGGCTGCAGGCTCGGGGCACTGGCGGGGGAGGCCGAGGATTACAGCCGCGTGATGCGGCGCTATGGGCAGATGGTTCCGCTTCACCTGATACTGATTTTAGAGCAGGTAATCGAAAATCTCAGGGGGAACTCGGAGTCGCCTGTGCTCCTGGAGGGCGGAAAATTCAGCGAGGAGGTCATGATTCCGGAACTGGCCGGTTCCAACCAAAGGGTCGGGCTGTTTCTGGCTTATACCTACAAGCTGATGCTTGGCTTTTTTTTCGGTGAACATGAAAAAGCCCGGGAGAACGCGGAAAAGGCAAAGCAATATCTGGATGCGGGCGTTGGCCTGTACGTGTTTGCGATATTTTACTTTTACAGGGCGTTAAACCAACTGGCGGTCTTTGATGAGCTGCCTGCTGAGCGGAGAAAAAAGGAGTGGAAAAAGATCGAAAACGCGGCAGCAAAACTACGCCTGTGGACAGAGCACGGCTCGCATAACCACGGCCACAAGTCCGATCTGGTGGAAGCCGAGATGGCCAGGGTCAGGGGAGATTTGTTAAACGCGGAAAACCGCTATCACAGGGCTGCAGACCGGGCACGGGAAAGCGGGTTCGTCCACGAGGAGGCCTTGGTTTGCGAACTGGCCGCCCTGTTTTATGCAGGCAGGCAGATGCGCGATTTTGCAGCACTTTTCATGACAAGGGCGTATGAGTGCTGCAGGCGGTGGGGATCTGCGGCAAAAGCCGGGCAGATGGAAAAAACCCATGGCGATCTGCTCAGTGTCCCGGTGACAAGGCAGCCCCAAGAGGCGGCTGCCGGGGAAGCCTCAGGCGAGGAGCGTGGCTCGGACCTGGACCTTTCCACGGTGATCAAGGCCTATCAGGCAATATCCGGGGAAATCGTCCTGGAGCGGCTCCTGGAGCGGCTTATGCGCATCGGCCTTGAAAACGCGGGCGGTCAGCGGGGCGTGCTGCTTTTGCAGGAGGCAGGGCGACTGTACGTGGAAGCGGAGATGGATTCCGAGGGCAATGTCAGCGTGCTCCAGTCCGTGCCTGTTGAAAACTATCCGTATATACCTGCGGGTGTGGTTTCCTACGTACACAAGACAATGGAAAACGTGGTAATAGACAATGCATCGCAGGACGAGAGGTTTTCCGGGGATCCTTATATCCGGGAGCATGGTCTGAAATCGGTCCTGTGCGCCCCTGTAAGAAGGCAGAAGGAAATAAGCGGACTGTTGTACGTGGAAAACAACCTGGCTGTCGGCGCATTTTCCAGAGAGCGCCTGGAGCTTCTCACAATCCTGTCCGCCCAGTCCGCAATTGCCATTGAAAACGCAAAGCTTTTTGAAATGGCCAGGCGCGATGGTTTGACCGGGTTGATAAATTTCCGCTATTTCCAATATTCCCTGGAACAGGAGCTTGGCAGAGCATCGGCCGGCAACCATCCGGTTGGGCTGTTTATGCTGGATATTGATCGTTTTAAGGATTTAAACGATACCCACGGACATCAAGCAGGAGACGAGGTGCTGAAAAATGTGGCCGCCATAATCCAATCAGACGCGCCTGACAGGGATCTTGTCAGTCGCTACGGCGGAGAGGAGTTTGCCGTGATTTGCCCGGAAAAAAGATTTGACGAGGCAAAGCAGTTGGCCGAAAAGATCCGCGAAGATGTGGAATCAAGCGTGGTGCATTACCATGGTGTACCTCTGAAGGTAACCATCAGCATCGGAGTCGCCGGAACATTCCTTGCCGGTGCCGCAGGTGCGGAAACCCTTATCCGGATGGCCGATGACGCCCTTTACAAGGCAAAACTCGGAGGCAGAAACAGGGTGGAGATAAACAGTTAAGAGAACTTGAACATGTATCTGCAGTACTATCAGCTTTCCCGGAAACCGTTTCAGGTCACCACGGAAACCGAGTTTCTCTGGCTCGGGGAAAAACACCGGGAGGCCCTTGCCACCCTGAAATACGGACTGGCCGAGGACAAGGGGTTTCTGCTGCTGACCGGGGACGTGGGGGCCGGCAAAACCACCGTGGTAAATGCGCTGCTCTCCGAGCTCGACGAAAATACCGCGGCTGCCCTGGTCCAGGACCCGGGGATGGAAAAAATCGAGTTTTTCAGCTATATTGCAGAGGCATTCGGCCTTGAAGGCGGGTTTCAGACAAAAAAGGCCTTTCTCGAGGAATTTGTCGCGTTCCTCGCGCGGGTCTATTACGAGGGCAGGCGGGCATTGCTGATTATAGACGAATGCCAGCTGATCTCCGATGCCCTGCTAAACGAAATCCGCCTGTTTTCAAACCTGGAAAAGCAAGGCAGAAGGCTGATTACCGTGTTTCTCGTGGGCCAGCCCGAATTAAACGATATTCTGCTAAAGCCGGAAAATCGCGCCACGCGGCAGCGGATCACGGTTAATTACAATATCGCGTCCCTGTCTTTAAAGGAAACGAGAAAATACATCCAGCACCGTCTTTCCGTTGCCGGCGCCGGCGGCGAAATTTTTGACAAGGGCGCTGTTCGCGAGATTCACCGATTCTCAGGCGGCCTGCCGCGGCTGATCAATATCATTGCAGACCGGGCGCTGCTGACCGGGTTCGTGCATTCGCAAAAGCGCATATCCAGGCGCATTGTCCGGGAATGCGCAAAAGAACTCGAAATCCCGGACCGGGGGGCTTAAGGATAATTTCCTTGGGGGGCGTTCTGTAAATGCTGCAATTTTGGGGTTTGACATATAACTTCCATGCTGTAATATATGTTATGTAAAATCAAGTTGCTATCTTTTGGTAATGGCTGGGATATGAGAAGAGAACGAATTTTAAAGATGCTGGCAGAAAGCACGGATATTAAGCATCGTTTTTCCGTGAAGAGCTTTTATCTGTTTGGTTCAGTTGCACGGGGAGAGGAGCAGGAAAGCAGTGATGTGGATCTTCTGGTAGAATATGAGCCGGATGCCCGAGTCGGAATGTTTCAATTTGTAAGGCTCAGAAGAGAGCTTAGTGAAAGATTGTCTTGCGACGTGGATCTGGCAACCCGGGAATCTTTGCATAAAGATCTCAGGGAGGATATTCTAAAGGAAGCTGTTCATGCCGCATAGGAAATGGGACTTACGAATAGGGGACATTTTAATATCCATCGAACGGATTATGGATTACACGCAGGGAATGGATTTTGAGCAATTCAAAGCTGATGTAAAAACCGTTGATGCTGTGATAAGGAATTTTGAAATTATTGGAGAAGCAGCCTCCCATATCCCGGAGAAAATTTCAGCTGAGCACCCGGAGATCCCATGGCAGGATATGCGGGACATGCGAAATCTACTTGCACATGAATATTTCGGGATAAATGAAAACATTGTCTGGAACACTATTCAAGACGATTTGCCGCCCTTAATTCCTTTGCTCAAAAAATTACTTGCACAACATGGTGCTTGATTTCTAAAATCTGCAATACTTTCACCTAAACCTGAATTGAGCGATTTTCAAGTTTGCCGTAGATACAAGGAAGATACAGACTTGTTATAGTCAACTATGCGAGGCTGTATCTGACGCAGTAGATGCGGTAAAATTGGAAATCCCGGAGCGTTTCAGGTTGAATATTGCTGCGGGCCATTACCTACCCCCGGATCTTTTCAAGAAGCTCCTCGGCTTCCTTGTACTCCGGAAAATCCTTTTCCGTGCTCATGCACTTGACCAGCTCCTGTTCGGCCGCCTCCTTCTGCCCGTTTTCATATAACGCCAGGGCCAGGTGATAGCGCAGAACCGGCAGATCGGGTCTTTTCTCAACCGCGGCGCTGAACTGCGTCAGGGCGAGTCCATAAGATCCCCTCTTGTAATGCACCCATCCCAGGGTGTCTGAAATAAAGGGATCATCCGGGAGCGCCTTTTTGGCGATCAGCGCCAGGCGGAAAGCCTCGCTTAAGTCCGGCGATTCCGGATCGTTTGCCAGAAGCCAGGCCAGGTTGTTGGCAGCCGGAGCAAACTCGGGTTCGTTTTCAAGGGCCTGCCGGTATGCGGTTTTGGCTTCCTCCGGCTTGCCGGCCTCTTCCAGAAGCGTGCCCAGGGCCATGTATCCGGACACAAATCCGGGGTCCTTTTCAACGGCATTGCGGTATTTTTCAATGGCCGTGCCGTTGTTGCCCGTACGCGCAAGAATGTCTGCGGTCATGGCATATATGCGCGGATTTTCCGGTGCGTGTTTTCCGGCCCGCTCAAGCAGGTCCAGGGCTTGTTCCGGCATATCGCCGAACCGGTCCTTCAGGCGGGCAAGCAGCACCAGGTAGTCCGTGTTTTGCGGGGACTGTTCCAGTTGTTTTTGTGCGCGGTCAATGGCCTGCTCGGAACGGCCCTGCCGGATGCGGATTTCGCTGAGCAGGGCCAGGGCCGGGCTGTAATCCGGGGCCAGGGTGAGGATGTCTTCCAGGAGATCGGCGGCTTTTTCCGCATTGTCCTGTGCCAAGTGCGCCCCGGCCAGGTTGTATAAGACCTCTGTGTTTTCCGGGGCCTGCCGCCGGATATTTTCGAACAGATCCACAGCCTTCTCGGTTTCCTCCGCGGCAGCCAGGGCTTTGCCGAGAATAATGGCCGCGCGCAGGCTGCCCGGTGCGACCTGCAGCGCCCTGCCCGCCTGTTTTTTCGCAGCCTGGAAATCCCTTTTCATCAGCAGGTGATGGGCCATCAGCGTCAAGGCCTCCGCGTTTTGCGGGGCAAGCTGCACCGCCTTGTCCGCCTCGTTAAACGAGTGCTCCCTTTCCCCTTTGTTCAGGTGGGCTGCGGCTTTCAGGTAACGGGCTTCGCCCCACCTGGGAAAATCGCGCACAAGCCTTTCCAGGATGTCCATGGCTCGCTCGTTTTCGTTTTCCCGCAAAAGGAGCTTTGCCCGCACCAGTCCGGCCCGGGGGTGCTCGGGGTTTTCTGCAAGCACATCGCGTACCTGCCGGGATGCGGGTTCGAATTTTTTTGTCTCATAGTATAAATCCGCCAGAAGGGCCTTGATGTCTGCGGGTCGGGAGGATCTATCCGCGGCCTTTAAATAGGCGCCCTCCGCTTTTTCAAAATCCCTGCGGCTGCGGTAAAAACTGCCGAGCATGGTATGGATTTCCACGGATTCGGGGTTTTTTTCCAGCGCCGCCAGCATGGCCCGCTCTGCCATGTCCGCATTGTCCTGGCTGAGATAAAATGCCGCCAGTTCCTTGAGGGCTTCAGGTGTAAGGTCGCGTTTTACCGCCTGTTTCAGCGATGCTTCGGCCGCATCCATGCGGTTTCGGGCCGCGTGGATGCGCGCCTGGATGAGATGATAGCGGCTCTGATCCGCCTTTAACGCCAGGGCCCGGGAGATGGCATCCCGGGCGGCGTCAATGTTGTTTTCCGCCAGTTCGATCTGTGCCAGCAGGGCATGGGCGTCCGGGAAATCCGCATCTGCCTGGAAAATCCGGGAGAGGGTTTCCCGGCTTTTTTCCCGGTTATCTGTGAGCAGTTGCATTTCCGCGATTTTGATCATGGCGTCCGTATTTTCCGGATCCAGTTCCGCGGCCCGGCTCAGTTCCCGGAAGGCTTTGCCCGGCTGGCCGGTTTTCATGTAGGCAAGCCCGAGCTGGTAGCGGGCATCCGCGTATTGCGGGTCAATCTGGACGGCGTTTCGAAGCTCGATGATGGCGGCCTTGTGATTTTCCTCTTCTGCGTATGCCATGGCCCGCTCAAAATGCTCGGCCTTTTTATCTTCCGGGCTGCTGCAGCCGGCTGCCAGAAAGAGCATGAGAAAAAACGGGAGGGTTGCCGCGTAGCGGAATTTGCGCATAAACTTTATCATGTAAGTGTTCCCTGGTTTTTTAAGACGGGATGAAAGGAATTCTTTTTTAATTTACTTTTTACTGTTTATTCCATTAAAGTAAAGACATGAAAAACCGTGTTCATTCCTCCGTGCACCTTTCAGTTTTATGCAAATTCAGGGCCAAAATTTGGTGGGAAGGCGGGGCAAACAAAAAGTTTCGCATGATCTTTTCTTGTGCACAAATATTGCATGGAGAAAATGTCCGTGATTTTTCAACCCAGATAATAGGTAGTGTCCATCCAGAGATCGGATAATTTGTTCAAGTTCAAGGAAGGCGAAAATTTTAACCGCAGGAATACTCTAAGTATTTTGAGGATTAAAATTTGAGCCTGACGCAGAAATTGGGCAAATTAGCCATTTCTGGATGGGCACTAGGTAAAGGACAGGTGGAAATGAACTTGAACCCCCATTTGGCAAAATCGTTTTTTTTTGGGCTGGTCTTTGTGTTTTTGCTTGCCGCCGCGGTTTATGCGCAGCAACAGGCCCCGGCCGAACCTGAGGAATACGTCATCGGTGCCGGAGACGTGCTTGACATCAGCGTATACGGAGAACCGGAAATCTCGCGCAGCGTTTTTGTCCGGATTGACGGCGGCATATCCCTGCCCCTGGCCGGGGAGGTCACGGCAGCAGGAAAAACGCCATCGGCCCTGGCTGAACAGATCACCGGTAAACTTTCCCAATACTTCGAGGACCCCAGTGTCACGGTGATTCTTTCAGAAAGCCGGAGCAAGGCCTACTACATCCTGGGACAGGTCCAGGAGCCGGGCGAATACGCAATTACCCGGCCGGTTACCGTGCTCCAGGCCGTTGCACGGGCCGGCGGGTTTGCCGAATGGGCCAAAAAGGACCGCATCATGATCGTCAGCGGCCCGGGTTCTTCCGGGGAGATTACCTATTTTAATTATGACCGGTTTCTGGGCGGAAAGACCGAAAACAAGAACGTGGCGATCTCCCCGGGTGACACCATCGTGGTCCCGTAAGCCCGGGGTTGCCCGCATCAGGTAAAAAAGGTCTTCGATTGAACGAATTTGTAAAGATCTCGGGATTCGGGTGGTTTCTGGCGGTCCTGTTTTTGGTGCCGTTTGCCGCAGAAGCGCAGAACGTTGTGCGCGGCGGGGTTTCCGTGGAGCATGCCTATGATTCAAACATCGACCGGGTGCCGCAAAACGAGGTCTCGGAATGGACCACCACGGTAACCCCGGGTATTGAATATGCGCGCTCGGGGCGGAGATCCGATTTTTCCCTCCGCTATGCCCCGGGGGTGGTATACAACTGGCGCACCGAGGAAGAGCGCCTGGATCATTTTGCCGCCGGAGAATACGGGCACCAGTTGACACGGAATTTGCATGTAAGCTTGGCAGATACGTTCGTGCGCACGGAAGACCCGTATGATGAAACCGAAGAAGTGGAAGGCGGCATCGATATCTCGGACCGGCGGGGCAGGCGCAGGTACTGGACCAATGATGCATCCGTGCGTGCCGAATACACCTATGGCCGGGAAAGTACTGCAGAAGCCGGTTATGCGTACCGGGTGCTTGAAAACCGGGACGAATCTGACGCGTATTCCGACTATGTCCGGCATTCGCCGTTTATATCGATCCGCCAGCGCATTAATCGCCAGTGGGATGCGGGGGTGGAATATGCCTACGTGAGAGGCGATTTTGACGACGACACCGAGGATTTTACCGAGCATGCCCAGGATTTGTACCTTTTTTACAGGGCCACCCGTTTTACTACCCTGTTCGGTCATCTGGGCGGCATCCTCCGGGATTATGATATAACCCTGGAAGACTACAAGGTCTATACCGCGGCCACGGGCGTAGAGCATCGGTATTCATCCACCTTTGACGTGGAGTTGGAAGCGGGCGGATCCGTGGTGGACCGGGAAAACTTTGATAACGCAGAGGCGGTCTATCTGCGGGCGGCCCTGGAAAAGTCCTGGGAAAGATCGGCCTGGACCCTGGAAGCCGAAAGCGGCCTGGATGCCCGTGACTTCAGCGGGGTGGACGATCTGGGATTGTCCCGGTACTGGCTTGTGGGCACCGGCTTTACCCGGACCCTGCTGCGCGATGTCACCGGCAGCCTGGATCTGTCTTATCGTGATGACACGTACCTGGAGCGGGACCCGGAAACCGATGAGCAGCGGGCCGAAGCCGCGGTCCGGCTGGCCTGGTCATTTGCCCGCTGGTATGAACTTTCGGCCCGTTATGTCTATGTTGACAACAGCGCGGATATCGCGGCGGACAATTACACCGACCACCGGTTTTTTGTAAGCCTTTCCGCGGAAAAAGACTTTATTCAATGGTAACGGTTATTTCAAGGAAGCATATGAACGACAAGAATCCGCCCCAACTCGACATTTTGAAAAAATACCTGGGCCTGCTTTTCAGTTGGCGCAAGTTCATTGTCGCCTGCGTGCTGCTGGCGGTTTCGGCAGGGTTTTTCTTTTATCTGCAGCAGCCAGAGATTTACCGCTCCAGCGCTTCCATCATATACCAGGAACAGCGGGTCAATCCCTCCCGCCTGTCTCCGGATTCGGAAATGCAGATGGGGGAAATGGTCAACACGGTTTCCCAGCAGGTCATGAGCCGCAAAAACCTGGAGGAAATGATCAGCCGGTTTAATCTTTACCAGAGAATGCATGCCGAGTTGCCCACAGAGGAAATCATTGAAAGATTCCGGGAAAACATCGAGGTGAGCATGGAGCGGGGGAGGGGAAACGTGTTTTCCGTTTCCTTTACGGGCCGGGATCCCGACCGGGTCAAGCAGGTGGCAAATGCGCTTGCATCCAAATTCATCGAGGAAAACCTGCGGTTTCGCGAGGAGCGCGCCAGGGATACGGCCGCCTACATCCAGGACGAGCTGGAAATGGCCAAGAAAAGGCTGAATGAAAAAGAGGCCCAGATGCGGGACTACAGGCGGGAGCACTACAACGAGATGCCTGAACAGCGGGAAGCCAACGTGAACCGCTTAAATGCCCTGCAGGAGCGCTATAACTCTTTGCAGAACAATATTTACAACGTGGAGCAAACCCGGGCGCTGGTTGCCGAGCAGTTGGAAGTCCGCCGGAATGCGGAAAGCCGGGGCGATGCGGCTGCGGATGCCGACTCTGAAGATGCCCCGGCCGGGCCCGTCGAGGAGCTGGCCGAGGCCCGCAGTCAATTACAGGAACTGCTGACCCGGTATAAGCCGGAACATCCGGAGGTAAAACGCCTGGAAAGACGGATTGGGCGACTTGAAACCGAGGTCGATGCCATGTACGCGGCCGTCGATTCGGATAACGATGGTGTGCAAAGCGATGAAGCAGCGGCCGCGGGCAGCCGGGATCCCCGCATTGCCGAGCTTGCCGCCCGGCTCGGGGAAATCGATGTCAGCCTGAATACCATGCGCCAGGAGGCGGAAAAAGTCCGCCGGCAAATGGAGCAATATCAGGCCTGGATCGATGGGGCCCCGGCAGTGGAGGCGGAATGGTCTGCTCTGACACGGGACTATGAGGAGTTAAGGCAGTATCATGACGAGCTTCTTTCCCGGAGCCTGGCAGCGGAAGCCGCGCAAAACCTGGAGGTGCGCCAGAAGGGAAGCCAGTTCAAGGTGGTCGATTCCGCCTATCTTCCCAAGGTCCCCATGAAAGGGACGTTTTTAAAAATCCTCATGATTGCCGTGTTTGTTGGACTTGCCGCAGGCGCCGGCACAGTGGTGGGGCTGGATTTTGTCAACAGCTCGTTTAAGGATGCCGGGGATGTTGAAAATTATCTCGGGCTGCCCGTGGCCTGCGCCCTGCCGCTGATTGTCACGGAAGCCGAGAAAAAGCGCAACCGGATCAAAAATATCCTCTGGTCCGGTTTTTTCATGCTCTGGTTTATCGGCTTGGCAGCCGCTGCCGCGTACTTCTGGCAGCAGGGAGAAATCATCATTTAGCATTGCAGTGCTCGGGGACAGACTTCAAGTCTGTCCCCACAGGATCAACCCGGGGACAGATTTCAAATCTGTCCCCAAACCGAGGAACAACCCGGGGATAGACTTCAAGTCTGTCCCCAAAGCGAGTAAGGCGAATTATGGGCAAAATTACAAAGGCGTTTGAA
>JBKHJS010000187.1:0-4090 GCA_046537995.1 Desulfobacterales bacterium | reverse complement strand
CAGGTCGGGACGGCGGGGTGGTCCGGCACTCAACGGATGCAGCATTCAGTTTTTTAAAACGATTTAAATTCCTGAAGGTTTATATAATAAGGAACACTGTTCTCATTGAGTGCCGGACTTCCCCGCCGGCCCGTCCTGCGGAAAACCGGGAAGAGTCGATTTTTTTTGCAGGGCACGGCGGAATTGAAAAGCAACTGCAATGAACCGACATTCGTTGCCGGTATCGGTATCGGGATCGGTATCGGTATCGGGATCGAAAGTAAAAAATCCGATCCCGATCCCGATTTTGACAGGGAAAATTCGTGAAGCCGCGCGCTGTTTTTGCAGGGCGGGTTTAAATCCGCAACCAAAAAGACGCGCCTTTCAAGGCAGATTAAACATTATGACCCGATCCGCGAATCAAACGGAGCGATCTCGTGCAAGCCTGTGATCTGTGCGGCCTGACAACCCGGCACGGGGCGGTGACAGATGAAATCGCCGGGCGCTCGCTGGTTTTCTGCTGCACCGGGTGCCGCCAGGTCTACCGCATGCTCATGGAGGCCTCAGACAGCCCGGACCCGGCGCATTTCAGGGAGACCGAGATATACCGGCGGTGCGTGGATGCCGGCATTATTCCGCAGTCCGAAGCCGACCTGGAAAAGCGGGCGGGTTCGCAGCCCAGCGGAAATCAGCAAGACGGGCAGGGGGCTGCGGACCCGGGCGACAGTGAATCCGCACCGCCGCCGGAGCGGTGCCTGCCCCTGGATCTGACAGTCTACGGCATGTGGTGCCCGGCCTGCGCGTGGGTGATCGAGGAAAGCCTGCAGCGGATGCCGGGCGTACAGCAGGCGGCGTGCCATTTTGTCACCGACCGGGTCCGGCTTTTTTATGACCCGGTCAAAAGCGCACCGCACCGGATCATGGCGGCCGTGGACAGGCTCGGTTACCAGGCCGTGCCCGCAGGCGCGGGCAGGGGGCGGGAATCGGTCAGGGCGTATGTCCGGCTGGGGATCTCCGCGTTTTTGACCATGAACGTGATGATGCTTTCCTTTGCCCTGTACTCGGGGTTTTTCATGGATCTGCCCGGGGAGTCGGCCGCCCGCATCTCGTGGCCGATACTGGTAATGGCAGTCGTGGTGTTTGTATACGGCGGCGCCCCGATTCACCGCAAAGCCCTTTCCGGGATTCGCATGGGCGCCCCGGGCATGGAAGCCCTGATCACGCTCGGGGCGGGCTCGGCTTTTGCCTACAGCTTGTACAACTTTTCCCAGGGCAGCATTCACCTGTATTTTGACACCGCTGCCATGCTTATCACCTTGGTGCTTATCGGCAAGGCCGTGGAACAGCGGACCCGGGACCGGGTCCAGGCCCGGATCAGCAGCTTTTTTGATCTGCTGCCGCAAAAGGTCCGGGTCTGTTCCAGGCAATACCCGGAAGGCCGCTTTGCCGGAATGGATGCCCTTGGCACGGGCGATATCTTCCGTGTTTTGGCAGATGAGACCATCCCCGCAGACGGCCGGATCGTATCTGGAACAGGTCGGGTAAACGAAAGCGCGCTCACCGGCGAGGCCCGGCCCGTGGCCAAAAAGACAGGTGATACGGTGAGCAGCGGCACCCGGCTGATCAGCGGGGATCTGCAGGCAAAAACCACGGCCAGGGGCCCGGATTCCATGGCCGGTCAACTGATTTCCATCATGGAAGACGCCCTGGCAAAAAAAACCGGGATCGAGGATGCCGCAGACCGGGTGCTCAGATTTTTTGTTCCCGCGGTGGTGCTGCTGGCCCTGGGTACCGGTGCGGTCTGGTTTGCATCCGGCCTGGAATTCCGCCAGGCGCTGATCCGGGGCGTAACCGTACTGGTGATTTCATGTCCATGCGCACTCGGCGTGGCCATTCCGCTTGCGCGGGTGGCCGGGATTTCGCTGGCCGGGGAAAAGGGGATCCTGGTGCACGATTTCACGGCATTCGAGCGCATCCGGCATGTCAATGCCACGGTTTTTGACAAAACCGGCACCCTGACCCGGGGAAACTGGACGCTCGTGGAAATCCTGCCGGTGGCGGAAGAAGACACGGACCGGCTGCTTTGCCTTGCCGCGGGACTGGAAAAAAATTCCGCACACCGGGCGGCCGAAGCGATCGTGCAGGCGGCTGCAGCGCGCGGCATTGCACCCGCAGCCGTATGTGATGCGGCGGCGGAAGAAAACGGGATTTGCGGCAATTTCGGCCAGGAGCGGGTCCGGATCGGATCGGCGGCCTTTATGGCGGCTGAAATCGCGGCATTCCGGCAAGAGCTGGAGCGCCTGCAGTTGACGGAGCGCCCGGATTTGTCGTATGTGTATATGTCAGTTTCCGGCCGACTGGCAGCCGTGTTTTGTTTCGGGGACCCGCTGCGCGCCTCTGGTGCGCGCCTGATCCGGGATTTACAGCAGCGGGGCGTAAAACTCGCCCTGGTTTCCGGTGACAGCGAACAGACCACCCGCGCGGTGGGGCAGGCCTTGGGAATTGCCGACTGCCGCGGCGAACTGCTGCCAAAAGACAAGGCGGAATTTGTGGACGCACTGAAAAAACAGGGTTATTATACGGCCATGGTGGGCGACGGGATCAACGACGCACCGGCCCTGGCTGCGGCAGATCTGGGAATCGCCGTGCACAACGGCACCAATATCGGGACAAAGGCCTCGGCCGTGACCCTCATGGGCAACGATCCGGACCGGATCCGGGACTTTGAACATCTTGCCGGCCATGTAGCCCGGACCGTGCGCCAGAACCTCTGGTTTACGTTTTTTTATAATGCCGTGGCCATTCCCGTGGCCATGAGCGGACTGTTAAACCCCCTGGTGGCAGTGGGGGCCATGATGCTCAGCAGCCTGAGCGTGACCGGCAATACGCTGCTGCTTACCCGGCGGCAAGGCGGAAAGAAGACATGAAAAACGCGGATCAGTCCAAAAACGGTGTGCTACTGCTGGTTGCCGGTGCAAAAGGGGCGATCGGATCGACCCTGGCCGCGGCGCTGCAGGTATCGCAAAAAACCCCGGAACTGGTAACACCTTACCTGACCACTGCGGACAAGTTTCCGGATCTCGGCGGCCCGGGGCAGATGGAGATGGCCGGGTGGGACCCGGCGCCCGTGTCATTTCCGGAGGCCCTCGACCACTGCGGCGTGCTGGAAAAAGCGATATGGCAGCCTTATGCAGCAGAGCTGGAAAACATTGAAGTCAAGGCGCCCCCGGATGCCGGCCTGGATTTCAAAAGCCAGGTGGCCCGTCTCAGGGCCGACATGGAAGATTTTGCCGCGCGTTATGCCGACCGCGTGCCCGTGCTGATCAACCTTCTGCCCGCCGGTACGAGCCATGACCTGGATCAATATGCCACGCTCGGGCAGATGTATGATCATCTCGGGGACGTGCCGCTGCCGGATATCGCATATGCCGCGGCCGCCATTGAGGCCGGCATTGCAGTGGTGAATTTCACGCCCAACCACATCGAGATCCCGGCTGTCCTGGATGCGGCAAGTCAATTCGGCGTGCCGGTCTGCGGCAAGGACGGCAAGACCGGGCAGACCTACCTGAAAGTGGTGCTGGCCTCGGCCCTGCGGGCGCGCAGTCTGCATGTCAGCGGGTGGTACAGTCTGAACATCCTGGGCAACGCGGACGGGCAAAACCTCATGGATCCGGGTCATTCTGCCTGCAAGCTGGACAACAAGACCGGGGTGCTCGAAGACGTGCTGGGATACGCGCCGGGTGCGGCGCGCTGGGGCAAATCCGCCCACCAGGTGCGCATTGACTATTACCCGCCCCGGGGCGATGCCAAGGAGGCCTGGGACGTGATCGATTTTGAGGGGATCTTCGGCCTGCCCATGAGCCTGCGGGTCAATCTGCAGGGCAGGGATTCCATCCTGGCCGCGCCCATGGTCATGGACCTGGCCCGGTGGATGGCGGCCCTGCGCCTTGCCGGCCGTGCCGGGGCGGTGCCGGAACTGGCCTTTTACTTTAAAAAACCCGCAGGCCCGGGCGCACCGGTTGGTTTTGCAGACCAAGCGGCAGCGCTGGAAAGACTGGAAAAAATCGCTTATTGAGGTTATTGGGCTTTAACGAAATTGCACTTTGTTTTC
>JBKHJS010000034.1:0-16925 GCA_046537995.1 Desulfobacterales bacterium | reverse complement strand
AGACCGGGGCGTTTGTCCGGTTTCAAAAGGATCCGGACAAAGTGGCCAGGTTTGTCCGGCAAGCCCGGCGGGCTGAGCAGGAAGTGTAAGCTTCCTTTTGTTTTATGGGGTCTTGGTGTTGAATAAGGGTTAAATTCGAAATTCGAATATCGAAATTCGAAACAATATCGAATGAATGAATTTATAAATGTTCGAAACTCCAAGATAAGGTTTCTGTCATTTGAACATTCGGATGTCGGATTTGTTTCGGATTTCGTGCTTCGTGCTTCGGATTTATGGCGGAAAGCATTTTAATAGAATGCAAGCCTTTTAATATTATTATTTTTGTAACCATAGGAGAACAACCAACCATGTACGAAAGCGGAGACCTGAAAAAGGGGCTGAAGATCGAGATCGACGGTGAGCCCTATGAAATCGTGGGCTTTGAATTCGTCAAGCCCGGCAAGGGCCAGGCCCTGTACAAGTGCAAGCTCAAGAACATGATTACCGGGTCGCAGTTTGACAAGACCTACCGCTCCGGGGAAAAGATCAACAAGGCGGATCTCGAAGAACAGGAAATGGAATACCTGTATACCGACGGGGCGCATTATTACTTCATGAACACCTCCACCTACGAGCAGGAATCCATGTTCGCCGGGCAGCTCGGCGAATCCGTGAAGTACCTCAAGGAAAACACGGTCTGCGACGTGCTGCTTTTCCAGGGAAGGCCCATCGGCATTTCCCTGCCCAACTTTATTGAGATGAAAGTGGTGCGCGCCGATCCCTGGGTCAAGGGCGATACCGCCTCTGGCAGCTACAAGCCGGTCGAACTGGAAACCGGCCTGGAAATCCAGGTGCCCCCGTTTATCGAGGAAGGCCAGAAAATCCGCATTGACACCCGCACCGGGCAGTACGTGGAGCGCGTCAAAGAGTAACCCCCTTGGATTTTTTCTTGACAGTGCGATTTTTATTCTGGTAATGAATGAAGCTTCATTCATTGAATGAATATTCATTCAATTTTATTGCATTTGATTTAAGATAATGAGGCGGATTATCAACCGGCAGAACAAAATCAATATGGATCAAACCAGCGTTAAATACAACCAGATCCTCAACGCCGCGATCAAGGTGTTTGCGGATCAGGGTTTCCACCAGGCAACCATATCCCAGGTTGCCCGGGAGGCCGGGGTGGCAGATGGGACGATTTATCTGTATTTCAAAAACAAGGCGGATATCCTGTCCAATTTTTTCAGCTACAAGACCCGCCTGGTGTTTGACCGGTTCCGGCATGCGGTGGACCAGGCTGAAAACGCCGAGGCCAAGCTCAAGAGCTTAATCGCGCTTCATCTCGGAGAGTTCCAGCGTGACCGGAACATGGCCGTGGTCTTCCAGCGGGAAACCCTGCTGGCCCGTTATATGGACGAACAAAGCATTCGGGAGATCACCAAGACCTATATGGATCTGCTCGAGGAGATCCTCCGGCAGGGCCAGGCAGAGGGCAGCATCCGCGGCCAGCTTCCCATCGGCCTGGCCAAGCGTTTCATTCTGGGCGCGGTCAACGAGGTGATCAACACGTGGATTGTCACGGGTGAGGACAAGGACCTGGCCGCAATGGCCGCCCCGCTGGTGGATCTTTATTTCAAGGGCATTGGTGCAAAAAATGCCGGGTAGGGATGGCAATGCAACTCGATTGTTTTCCGGATCGGGCCGGATTTCGGATTCGTCAATGTCTTTATCATAATAATATATAAACACCATTTTATCGCAGTTTTTGGCAAAGAAAGGGAGAAAAAATTATGGCACAGCAAATTTCGGATCGCCGGGACATTGATTTTGTCCTGCATGAACAGTTGAAAGTCGGGGACTTCAGCAAGCATGAAAAGTACGCGGAGTTTAACAGGAAAACCGTTGACCTGATTGTCAACGAAGCGCGGAACCTGGCTGTCAAGGAGATTCTGCCCACCCGCAAGGAAGGCGACCGGCAGGGCTGCACATTCGAGAAAGGAAATGTCACGACACCGGAGATGTTCAAGCGCCCCTTTAAGCTGCTCAAGGAGGGCGAATGGGTGGCCATGCCCGAAGACCCGGACTGGGGCGGCCAGGGCATGCCCAGAAGCGTTTCCATGGCAGCGGCCGAATACTTTAACGGCGCCAATTATTCATTTATGATGTATGCGGGCCTGACCCACGGCGCAGGCCGTCTGTTGGAGACATTCGGCACGGACCGTCAGAAAACTCTTTTTTTGAAAAACATGTATACCGGTAAATGGACCGGCACCATGCTGCTGACCGAGCCGGTGGCCGGATCCGACGTGGGCCGCCTGGAAACCAAGGCCGTGCCCCAGGGCGACGGCACATACAAGATTACCGGCCAGAAGATCTTTATCTCCAGCGGCGAGCATGATTTGGCCGAAAACATCGTCCACCCCGTACTGGCCCGCATCGAGGGCGCCCCTGCAGGCACCAAGGGGATTTCGCTTTTCCTGGTGCCCAAGTACCGGGTCAATGAAGACGGCAGCCTCGGGGAGTTCAATGATGTCAACTGCGTGGGTATTGAAGAAAAGATGGGGATTCACGGCAATGCCACTGCCACGCTGAGCCTCGGTGACAAGGACAACTGCGTCGGCGAGCTGCTCGGCGAGGAAAACAAGGGCATGCGCGCCATGTTCCTGATGATGAACGAAGCCCGCCTGCTGGTGGGTATGCAGGGATTTGCCACTGCCACGGCATCCTATATCGAGGCGGTCAATTACGCCAAGGAGCGCATCCAGGGCCGGCATCTGACAAAAATGCTTGAAAAGGACGCCCCTGCGGTTCCCATTATCCAGCACCCGGACGTGCGCCGCATGCTGATGAACATGAAGGCATATGTTGAAGGCATGCGCAGCCTGCTTTACTATACCGCATGGCTCGAGGACAGGGCCGAGACCATCGACGACGAAGAAGAAAAAGAGAAAAACCACGGGCTGATTGACCTGCTTATCCCGATTGCCAAGGGGTATGTCACGGACCGGGCCTTTGACGTCTGCAATTACGGCATGCAGGTTTTTGGCGGATACGGGTATACCAATGAATATCCCCAGGAACAGCTGATGCGCGACTGCCGCATTACCCAAATTTATGAGGGCACCAACGGCATCCAGGCCATGGATTTGATGGGCCGGAAGCTGGGCATGAAAAAGGGCAAGCTGGTCATGGACCTCATGGGCGAGGTCAATGCCACCGTCAGCAATGCCAAGGCCCAGGAAAAGGTCAAGCCTTATGCCGAGCGCCTGGAAGAGGCATTGAACAAGCTGGGCGAGGCGGCCATGCACCTGGGCAAATCCGCCATGTCAGACAAACTCATGGAAGCATTCGGGTACGCCTATCCGTTCATGGAGGTGTGCGGTGATGTGGTTATGGCCTGGATGCTCGTTTGGCGTGCCTCCATTGCGGAACAGGCGCTGGAAAAGGCCAAGAAGAAGGACGTGCCCTTCTACGAGGGCCAGATCAAGACCGCGCAGTTTTTCTGCAATACCGTGCTGCCCAGCACACTGGGCAAGATCAATGCCATTCTGGCCACTGACGGCGCAGCCGTGGAAATCGAGGAAGCCTCCTTTATCGGGTAAAGCCGCGACCAGGAAGATGCGGGACGGATACGTGCCGGAAACGCAGGGGGGCTTTAATTTGCAAGCCCCCCGTTTTTTTGGGACGGGAAATTTTTCTTGACTCCGGATGTTTTCTTAACTAAAGATGATTGTTCTTCCATCCACAATATATCAAGTGGTTTATCGAGCAGGCGGATTGTGATCGGGAATAATAAGCAAATGCTCGAAATTATAAGACGAAAGGAGCGAGGCACGATATCATGGAACACGCGCTGATTTCACCTGCGGCATATACCATATTCGGCATCCCCACGGTTATTTTTTCCGTGCTGATCCCGATTGTTGCGGTTGCCCTTTTTGCCTATATCATCGCCAAGAGACTCGCCCCGCTGGTAAAGGCAAGACCGGATGAACGTTTTGACCGGCCTGCAAAGCGGGTTTTTGATGTCCTCAAGATCTGGTTGGCCCAGTGGCGGCATCCGCGTTACATGACGGCCGGGGTGATTCACATTGTCATATTTTTCGGTTTTCTGATTCTAAGCATCCGGTCCACGGAAATGGTGATCAAGGGGATCTCCGAGGGTTTTGTTTTTCCCGGGTTAAACACCTGGCTTGGCGACGTTTATTACACCCTGAAGGATTACGCGGCAACCGCGGTCTTTATTGCTGTTGTGGTCGCCTTTGTCCGCCGCGTCTGGTTTAAGCCGGAGCGCTACGCCTACCCGGAATCCTATGGCGAGGATCATACATGGGAAGCCCTGCTGGTGCTCGGATTTATTGCCATCCTGATGGTTACCGAGAGCCTTTACGAGGGTGCGGCAGTGGCCGCCCAGCTCCAGGCCGGCCTGGAGCCGGATTTCCTGGCACCGCTGACCCTGGGCTGGCTTTTTAAGCTGATGCTCGCAGATTCCGCCCAGGCCACGATGCAAAGTCTGCATATCTGGTCTTATTATATTCATGATATCATCTTTTTCACGTTCTTGTGCTTCCTGCCGCTGGGCAAGCACTTCCACGTGATCACCTCGATTTTCAACGTATATTTCATGCGCCTGGACAAGGGCAACATCCGGCCGGTTCGCTACGGCGTGGACGAGGAAGCCCTGGACGATCTGGAATCATTCGGCGTAAAGCGGTTCGAGGATTTTACCTGGAAGGATATCCTGGATTTTTACACGTGTGCGGACTGCGGGCGCTGTTCGGACAACTGCCCGGCCAACACCGTGGGCCGGCCGCTTTCCCCACGGTTTATTTCGCTCAAGGGCAGGGACTATGCATTTGAACATTATCCGATTTTCGGGGATTTCATTAAGACCGATGACAACATCATGGGCAAGATCTATTCCGAGGATGAGATCTGGTCCTGTACCACCTGCGGCGCATGTGAACAGGAATGCCCCATCGGCATTGAATACATCAACAAGATAGTTGATATGCGCCGGGGGATGGTGGATGCGGGCAACGTGCCCCAGTCCCTGCAAAAGCCCCTGCAGTCCCTGGAAAAACGGGGCAATCCCTACGGCAAGATGGAGAAGAAGCGCGCGGAATGGACCAAGGAGGTTGCCGAGGAATTCGAAATCAAGGTGCTCGAAAAGAAGGGGGCCATTGCCGACATCCTGTTCTTTGTCGACAGCGTGACCTCCTATGACGAGCGGATGCAGTCAGTGGCCCAGGCCACGGCCCGGATTATGCACAGTACCGGAATTGACTTCGGCGTGCTGGGCAAAAGCGAGAAGGACAGCGGCAACGAGGTCCGGCGATTCGGCGAGGAGATGCTGTACCAGGAACTCAAGAACAATAACATCGAGGCCATCGTCAATTCCGGGGCAAAGCGGATTGTCACCGCCGATCCCCACGCGTTTAACGTGATCAAAAACGACTACAACAGTCCGGACTTGCCTCCGGTGGAGCACATCTCCCAGTTTCTGCACAACAATATCAGCAACGGCAAAATCCAGTTAAACAGCCTGGATGAGGAGGGCCGCCAGAAGGTATTTACCTATCACGATCCCTGCTATCTCGGCAGGCATAATGATTTATATGATGCCCCCCGGGCGGTCATTGACGCCATTGACGGTGTTAACCGGATTGAGATGACCAGAAGCCGGGACCGCTCCTTTTGCTGCGGCGGCGGCGGTTTGATGCTGTTCTACGAACCCGAGGAAGACGAGCGCATGGGCGTGCGCCGGGTGAAAATGGCCCGGGAGGCGGGCGCAACCGTGATTGTCACGACCTGTCCATTCTGCCTGACCAATATTGAAGACGGCATCAAGGTGGCCGGCCTGGAGGGCCAGATGGAAGCAATTGATCTGTGTGAACTTGTCGCACAGCAGATGAGACGTTAACAAACAGGTAAGTGGGAGGAGCATATGGAAATTTTAGTATGTGTCAAGCGCGTTCCCGATACCGCGGAAAACGAGATCGAGATCAACAGCGAGGGAAATGACATCGAAAGAGACGATCTGGTTTACTCGGTCAATGAATGGGACAACTACGCAGTGGAAGAAGCCATTCAAATGGTGGACAAGCACGGTGGTTCCGTGACGGTCGTTACAGTGGGTGACGAGGAATCCGAAGAGGTCCTGCGCCGGGAAATGGCCATGGGTGCAGAAAACGGCCTCCTGCTCACAGATGATGCTTTTGAGGGCTCCGACGGCAGGGGCGTTGCCCAGATCCTCAAGGCCGCCGTGGACAAGGGCAATTATGACCTGATCATGACCGGCGCCCAGGCTGACGAGGGCTATGCCCAGGTGGGCGGCATGCTGGCGGCGATGCTGGATTATCCTTACGCATCCCTGGTCAACATGATCGAGGTCGTTGACGGCAAGCTCAAGGTCGGCCGGGAAATCGAGGGCGGCAATATGGAGGTCAACGAGATTGAGCTGCCCTGCGTGCTTTCCATCCAGACGGGTATTAATGAACCCCGTTACGTGGGCATCCGGGGCATTCGCAAGGTTGCCTCCGTGGAAATCCCGACGCTGGGCGCCTCTGATCTGGGCCTTGATGCCGGCTCCGTGGGCGAGGGCGCAGCCAGGGTCAAGCGGCTTGACTACTTCGTCCCGGACATGGGCGAAGGCGCCGAGATGCTTGAGGGCAGCACCGAAGAGATCATCGACAAACTCATTGAACTCTTAAAGTCCAAAGGAGGGATAAAGTAATGGCCCAAATCTTTGCATATATCCTGCATTCCGACGGTGTACTCGATGATTCGGCCCTGGAACTGCTGGCTGCGGCCAAGAAGATCGATGACAGCGCAGAGGTAACTGCAATCGTTACCGGCAAGGGCATTGACGATGTCTGCAGCAAGGCCGCCGAATCTTACAAGAGCGTATGGAAACTCGACAATGACGCGCTTTCCTATCCCAACGCCGAAGTGGTGAGAAAGGCGCTGCTGTCCCTGCTGCCGGCAGACGGCATCGTGCTGCTGCCGCATGATACGTTCGGCATGGACCTGGGCCCGGGCCTTTCAATTAAGCTCGATTCCGCATTTGCGGCTGACGTGGTGGATATCGAAGGGGTGGAGGGAAACACCCTGAAGACCATCCGCCAGGAGTTTACCGGCCAGGTCAACACCCACGTGCACTGTGACATTTCCGCCGGCGCGGTCATTAATGTTCGGCCCGGTGTTTTTCAGGCTGCAGAAGGCCAGGCCGGCGAGGTGGTGGACAAGTCCGGCGAACTCGGCGATCTTTCGGCCAAGCGCAAATTCATCGAAATCCAGGAAGCCGAGGCCGGCGAAGTGGATATCACCAAGTCAGACGTGCTGGTTTCCATCGGCCGCGGCATCGAAGACGAGGACAACCTGGAAATGGCATTCGAGCTGGCCGAGGCCATGGGCGCAGACGTTTCCTGCTCACGGCCCATCGTGGACGCCAAGTGGCTGGAAAAAGCCCGCCAGGTGGGTACTTCCGGCAAGACCGTCAAGCCCAAGGTTTACATGGCCATGGGCATCAGCGGTTCGTTCCAGCACATGGGCGGTGTTAAGGGCAATCCCTTTATCGTTGCGGTCAACAAGAATCCCAAGGCCCCGATTTTCCAGGTGGCGGATGTGGGCGTGGAAGCCGACATCCTGGAGTTCATCCCGGAGCTCACCGAGAAAATCAAGGAACTGTAACCGGGATTTCCAATTCTGCCGCATCTACTGCGTTAGATGATGCCCCGCATAGTTCACTACAGCGGGGCATCATCTTTTTTGTATTCCTTGTATCTACTTGGAAATCGCTCAATTTAGGTACGTGTTTTTTCACCCGTACCTGCTATTGGGGATCGTAGAATTTTCGCATGTAATCCTTGATCATCCGCCTGGCGGAAAATCTCGGGGCGTTGGTCTTGATGGTTTCCTTCATGACCCGGACCCAGCCATGCGGGACACCTTCTTCACCGGCCCGGTAATACAGCGGGATGATCTCTTTTTCCAGCAGTTCGTAAAGCGCCCCGGCATCCTCGCCGTCGCGCTCCGCAATTTCGTCCCCGGATCCGAATTGCCACCCGTTTTTAATCGTCTGATCCGACGCATCGGTTTCTTCCCTGTAGCCCTCCAGCCACCATCCGTCCGGAGTGCTCAGGTGGGGCACGCCGTTTAGCACGGCTTTCATGCCGCTTGTGCCGCTTGCCTCCATGGGCGGCGCCGGATTGTTGAGCCAGACATCCACCCCGTGGGTCAGATACTGGGCCAGCATTTCGTTGTAATTTTCCACAAAAGCGACTCTGCCGGCAGTTTTCGGGTTTCGTGCCAGTTCGAAGATCCTGTGGATCAGTTCATGGCCTTGTGCGTCGTCGGGATGGGACTTGCCCGCGAAAATAAGCTGGATCGGCCGCCAGGGATCGTTTAACATTTTCTTAAGCCGTTCCAGATCCCTGAAAATAAGATCCGGCCGCTTGTAAGGTGTAAATCTGCGGGCAAAGCCAATTGTCAGCACGGATGGATCCAACATTATCCCCATGGCCGTGATCTGAGAGGGGTCGGCATCTCCAGACTCCCATCGGTTCCGGGCCTTGTGGCGGATATAATTGATGAGCTTGAGTTTTAACCAGTAGTGCGTCTGCCACAGCTCCCGGTCCGGGATTTCCTCGATAAATTCCCAGATGGCCGGGTTGTCATGGGCGCTTAGCCATCCCTCGCCGAAATATTTGTTAAACAGCAGCCGCATCTTTGGCTCCAGCCAGCTCTGCAGGTGAACCCCGTTGGTGACATGATCAATGGGCACCTGATCCTCGGCGCGATCCGGCCACATTGCCTTCCACATACGCCTGCTTACCATGCCGTGCCGCCGGCTTACCCCATTGGCCTTTCCGGAAAGTTTCAGTGCCAGTACCGTCATGTTAAAGCCGGCATCCGGCTTATCCGGATGGCGGCCCAGATCCAGAAAGCTTTCCCTGTCCAGCCCCAGGTGCGGCCAGTAGGTTTTAAAGTATTTTTCAATCATTTCAAACGGAAATACGTCGTGCCCGGCCGGTACCGGCGTATGCGTGGTAAACAGGCTCATTTCCCGGATCTGTTGCCGGGCCTGCTCAAAATCCCCTCCGCTTTCCACGAGTTCGCGAATTTTTTCCAGCAGGGCAAAGGCCGCATGCCCTTCGTTTAAGTGCAGCATCCGGCAGTCGATGTCCATGGCCTTAAGCACCCGGTATCCGCCGATGCCCAGCACGATTTCCTGCAGCAGACGTTTTTCCGGGTCACTGGTGTAGAGCCGCTGGGAAATGGACCGGAGTCCGGCCTCGTTTTCTTCAAGGTCTGTATCCATGAGCAAAAGGCTCACCCGGCCAACCGGCACCTTCCATATGGCGAGCTGCAGCGGCATATGATTGATATGCGATACCGGCACCCGAAGTTGTCCGCCGTCTGCGGTGTAAACCGGGTTAATGGAAGCAGCCGCCTTGTCGACCTCCTGGGTATAATTTTCCTGCCAGCCGTCCGGCTTGATCACCTGGTAGAGATATCCCGCGGGATACATGAATCCCAGGGCAACCAGCGGGACGCCCATATCGCTGCACTCCTTGAGATGGTCTCCGGCAAGAAATCCCAGGCCGCCGGCGTAAAAGGGCAGGGAATGATGCAGGCCGTACTCAGCGGAAAAATATGCCACGCAGCCCGTCTTTTCTTCCGGCCCAAGCGGCGCATCTTTTAAATACCTGTTGAAGTGATACATCACCAGGTCATAGTGGCGCATGTAGTTGGGGTCTGCGGTTGCTTTTTCCAGAATGTCTGCAGGCAGATGCCTGAGCATCAGGTCCGGGTTGTGGCCGCTTTCTTTCCATGCCTGGCGGTCGAGCATCTTAAAAAGCATCCGGGCCTGTGGGTTCCAGCTCCACCAAAGGTTTTTGGCCAGGTCCTCCAGGCCCTTTAATTGTTCCGGCAGATGGGGAAGGTTTTCAGTATCCGGGGTTTGCACGTCCAATGGCAACTCCTTGCGGCCCGCCCGGCAGGCGGGCGAGCCGAATAAATGAAGCGGTTAAAGTTGTTCGGGTTCGCAGAGGTACTCGGCATTTTTGGCCGCCCGGCCGCAGTTTCTGCAGACAAAATGCGCGTCGCGTACGTACTGCTTGTAATCCTCGAGATTGTTTTTCACGTACCCGATGGCACTGGCCACGCACAGGTGCGATTCATGGCCGTAATGCATGTCCGGAATTTCAAAGGGCAGCGGGAAGATGTCCTTAGCCATGGTCGTCGGCTCCTTTCTCTTGGTTGGTTTGCTTGTTTTTTTGCCTATCCCCAAAAATATGAGCGGCGGCAAAAAAGTCAAACCCGGGCCGGACAACATGGCCCCGGTCTCAGCCGTAGTTTTGCTCAATGGTCCGGATGAGTTTGAACAAAACGGTATTGACGGGAAGCGCCAGGTTGTGCCGGGCGCCGACTTCGATTAACTTGCCGGCAAACATTTCCACCTCTGTTTTCCGGCCCGCCTCCACATCCTGGCACATGGATGTCCGTCCCCGGGGGGAAAGCGTGTAAAGGATCTCATGCCAATTATCGATGTCTTCCCGGGTCAGGTTGATGCCTTCTGCCCGGGCCACTTCCCGGACCTCCTGCATGGCCATGTCCATGAGATCCCTGGTTTCGGAAGTTTTCTGAAACACGCCAAAAGGGGCGCGCAGGGCAGCAGAGACTTGGTTGACACCGATATTGATCATGTACTTCCACCACAGCACCCGGCCCATATCTTCGGGGATATGATAGACGATACCGGCAAGATCCAGATACCGGCTGACCTGTTGGGCCCGGTCGCTCAATTCCGGGTTCGTAAGTTCGCCGAAGTAGAGTGTTCCTTCCTGGGTGTATCGCACGGTATTGTCCTGCCGCAGGGCGTCAATGCCCAATGCCACGGCATAAAGCACCTTGTCTTCTCCGAATGCCCGGATCAGAAGCTCTTCGGAGTCAATGCCGTTCATCACGGACAGAATTCGGGTATTGCCAGATACCTGGTTTTTCATATCGGTTATAGCCTGGTCCAGGTGATGATATTTGACCGCAAGGATAATCAGATCCGCCGTTGGCCCTGTCTCGGAAATATCCGTTACTTTGGCCGGCAGGTGCTGATCATTGATGAAAAGCCCGTTTGCTTCCAGCCGTTTTTTCCGCTCTCCGCCGGCGACAAACGAAACCGAGGCGCTTTGCGCGTTGTAGAACTTGCTGTAGTAAAAGGCGCCCATGGCGCCCGGGCCCACAATGCATACCCGTGGTATTGGATCCATAATTCTACCTCCTCGGAAAAGTTGATTTTAAACCACGAAGAATACGAAAAAGAATTTTTCTCAAAAAATATACCTTCGTGCGCTTCGTGACTTTTCTTCGCGATCTTCGTGGTTCTGGCTGCGTCTGCACAAGTGCGTTTGTTTACGATTTTTGTTTTGGTTTGAATCGGCGCACCTGCGCGATGAATTGTTTCCGTGTTTCCCAATGCGTATCCCCGCCGTAGCGCATCCGGATGTAGAGATCCGAAATGGTCTCGACTTCTTCCCGGAGTTCCGGGCGCCGGTTTGCCGCAAATGCGGCATAATCCTTTGGCCCCATGCCCGCGGGCCGGGACAGGCCGGCACGGGCCAGTTTCCTGCAGAATTTTTCATAATATTTTGACACCGGGTCCTTTCGGGCACGGGGCCGGCGGAATTGCATTACCGCATACAAGCCGGTAATGCCGGCGACCAGGCCCAGGCCGAAAACCAGGGCGGTCAGCATGCCCATCCAGGACCGCCAGTAGATGCCGAGTTTTTCGAGCAGGGCCCGCTGTTCTTCCCGGGAATACCCGTGAAACCAGGCTTCCCATTGCAGGGACAGCGCGTCCCAGCCCCATTGCACTTGCTCGATAAGCGACTGCACCGGCCCCAGGTATTTGCCGGTAAATCCGCCGGACAGCTCTCCCGGCGGAAGCGCTCCTTGTGTGCCCTGGTCCAGGCGGGCCGGGGCAACCGTCAGGGTCGGGTCCACCCGGTTCCATCCGGTTTCCGGATACCATACCTCCACCCAGGCATGGGCGTCAGACTGTCGGATAACCAAGTAACCGGCAAACGGGTTGCGTTCGCCGCCCAGGTATCCGCCCACAATCCGTGCCGGAACCCCGGCTGCCCGCATCAGATAGGCAAATGCGGAAGCATAATGCTCGCAATAACCCTGTCTGGATTCAAACAGAAACTCGTCTACAGGGTCATCCCCCAGCAGCGGAGGATTCAGTGTATAGGCAAATTCGCCGTCCTCGAGGTACTTTATCCCCCGGTCCACGATCTGTGAGGCATTGTCTGTACCCTTGCTCAGTTGAGCGGCCAGTTTCCGGGTTCGTCGATTGCCTCCTTGTGGCAGTTCAAGCGCAGCATATACGCCCCATTGCGATTTGCCGGATACCTCTGCGGGATAGGAGCGCATTTCGTATCTGCGCTTGCGGGATATGGTGCGCCGGGATTGGACGGTAAAATCCCGGAAAAAAGTGCTCCATCTGGAGGGCGCCCGTGCCGGCACATCCAGGGCAAAGATCCATCGGTTATGGTGGGGCTCAATGGAGATGGTATAGTCCACCGGGTTTTGCCCCTCGAGCGGCTCGGCGCGTTCCGGCACTCGTTCCGGCCGGTGCCAGCTGCCGCTGTCAAAGCGTGAAAAAACCACGCCGCGCCAGTAAAGCTGATCTGCCGGCGGGATCGGCCCTTTAAACTGGACCCGGAACGCCGCGGCGTCGTTTTTGACCAGGCTGGAAACGCTGCCCGGCGAAAGCTGCCCGGAAAAACCGCTTTGGGCCCGGCCGGTCTGGCGCATGCCAAAAAGGCTGCCCTGCATGCGGGGAAACAGCAGAAACAATATAATCATCAGGGGAACGGCCTGCCCCAGAATGATGCCGGCCCGCTTCAGATCGGCCCGGTATTTGCCGTAAGGGTTGTTGATGCGCACAAGGGCCGCTGTTGTCACCAGCACGGAAAAGAACATGTACAGCGTTATGGCAAAGGTTTCGGTCTGCAGCAGGCTGCTGATGATAATAAAGTAGGCGATAAACACCGTGATCATTCTGTCCCGGTGCGTGGCGCTTTCAAAAGGTTTGAGTGCGGCCATGATTGCCAGCAGCCCGATGTATGCTTCCGGCCCCAGGCGGGTGCTGTAAGTTGCCAGAAGCCCGGTAATTCCGATAATTGCCAGCACGATGCGCACCGGCCGGTTGGGCCGGGGCCAGCCAAAGCGCAGCGAGGCCAGCAGATAGCCCCACATCCCGGTACACCAGGCGATGATCCACAACGGCAGTTGAAGCGCGTGGGGAAGTATGGCGACAATGAGCGCCATGGTCAGGGCCGGAACGTATTTGCGTTGCTCGCTCATATCCCTTTTTCGTTTTTGCCGGATAAGGCCAGGGCTTTTAAGCATTGGTGCTTGTGCTGCTCTCCGCGGCCCGGCGGAATAAAGATCTCCGGAAGCCGGAGCCCGTATTCGGTGTTGGTGCGCGCGGCCTTGTTGATCAGGTCGCACAGGCGTGAAAGCTTTTTTTCCGGGTCATCGGAATTAACCGCGTTATAGTCGAAAATTATAACGCTTCGGCCGAGACCGCCGAATTCCTTTGTAAACAGCCCCTGCCCCCGGGAAAAGGCTTTCCAGGAAATTCTGCGGACCGGATCTCCGGGCTGATAGGTTTTCATGCCCATGAAATCGTCTGCTCCGTCAAGGATGCCGGCGCCTTCGGTCTCGGCGCCTTCTGCGGTGCTTTCATGCACCTGGAACGGGCCTGCCAGGGGCCTGGGATAAACCACGCAGGAAAGTTCCATTCTGAGGGTGGCCCAGGTATAAAACAGGCCCAGGGGAAAGCGGGTGTACACGGTGACCGGCCCCGGCCTGAAAACGCCCCGCTGCCGTGTTGCGGCCCGGACCGGAATCCGGGTTACAGCATCGGCGGACACGTCCTCGCTGGTCTGATGCGCCTTTTCAACGGAGAAAACCAGTGCCCGGCGCAGAACGTTTTCCGAGTATACCAGAAAATCAAATTCCGCGGTTTCCCCGGCAAATACCGGTTTGGCAGAAACCGAAAGCACCCGGAGCCCGACCAGGTTGCGGTGGGTGTGGAGCATGGAAATCAGGGACATGGCCCCCAGGAGAAAAACCAGCAAAAAGCCCAGGTTGTTGTTGTAGTTGATGGAACCCACGAGCATGGCAAGCAGTGCGAAAAAAAACAGGATGCCGTGTCGGGTGGGCAGCATATAGGTGCGATGGCGGGTTAGGGTGACCGGCAGATTCACCGGGCTTCTGCGCCCGGGCCTTTTTTTCGGGGCGGCCGAGTTTTTCAAAGCGGTACCGGGATTTCTGAAAAAATGTCCATCAATTGCTTTCTGGGAATTTCCATGCGGTCTTCGGCGGAGCGAAGGCGGTGGCCCACGACCCAGGGCAGCACCTGCTGGAGATCTTCTGGAATGGTGTAATCGCGTCCGTGCAGGCAGGCCCACGACCGGGCCGCCCGGGACATGGCCAGGCCGGCGCGCGGGGAGAGTCCCACGTGAAAATGGTTAGCGGTCCGGGTGAAATGGAGGATTTCCTGCAGGTAATTTACAAACGCATCCGACGTGTGCACGGAATCGATTTTTTTCTGAATCTCGCAGACCTCGCCGTTTTGCATGCATGGTGCCATTTCCTCGAGGATGACCTGGGGATCCTGTCCCTGCAGGATCTTTTTTTCCGCCGGCCGGTCGGGATATCCGATTTCGATGCGCATGAGAAAGCGGTCCATCTGGGATTCGGGCAGCGGAAAGGTCCCGGCGTATTCCAGCGGGTTCTGCGTGGCAATCACGAAAAACGGCTGTTCCAGGCTCCGGGTTTTGCCTTCAAACGTGACCTGACCTTCCTGCATGGCCTCGAGCAATGCGCTCTGGGTCTTTGGCGTGGCGCGGTTGATTTCGTCTGCCAGCAGTACCTGGGTGAAAATCGGGCCACGGTGAAAATGAAACGCGCCGGTTTTCTGATCAAATATGGAAACGCCCAGGATGTCTCCCGGGAGCATGTCACTGGTAAACTGCAGCCGCTGGAACTGCAGGCCCAGACATTTGGCCAGCACCTTGGCCAGTGTTGTTTTTCCGATTCCGGGCAGATCTTCGATCAACAGGTGCCCCCTGGCAAAAAGACACGTCAGAGCCAGGCGCACCTGGGATTCCTTGCCGAGCACAACCCGGCTGATCTGGTTTACGATGTATTCAAACTGCTCGTTCATACCCTTACTTTCGCATTAATGGTGCCTGCTTGTAAATCCTTGCGCGCAGTATCGGCAAATCCAGGCGTTCTGTTTTTTACATCGGCCTGTGGACATTTTTGGCAGGCAATTTTACTGCTCCTTGTTTTTCTGTTTGATCCGATGCAATATCCATGCAATAAAAAGAAATAATGAATCCTTTCCCAGCCGTCAATAAAAAGGAGGTTCAGTGTTAAGCGGTGAAGTGAAATCCGGAACGGAGTTTTTTGTCTGTGCCGTGGGAGGTGAGCAGCGCCTTGAAAAATACGGCCGATACACTGATCTGCAATGCCGCCGTGGTAACGGTGAATGCAGACTTTGACATTATCAAAGACGGCGTGGTTGCGGTCCAGGGCGGCCGGATCAAGCACGTTGGCGGCCCCGGAAGCTTTCCGGCCGATGCCGCAGCCGAGGTGATCGACGCTATGGGCGGCATCGTGATGCCGGGCCTGGTCAATACCCACACCCATCTGCCCATGTCGTTGTTTCGTGGGCTGGCAGACGATCTGCCGCTGGAAAAGTGGCTGACCGAGCACATCTTTCCGGCAGAAGCCGCGCACATTACCCCGAAAAGCGTTCATGCCGGCACCATGCTGTCCTGTGCGGAAATGCTGCTTTCCGGTACAACAACCTGCTGTGACGGCTATTTTTACGAGGATGCCGTGGCCGAAGCCGTTGTGCAGGCAGGGATCCGCGCGGTACTCGCACAGGGAATCGTGGATTTTCCCACCCCGGATGTGCCGGATCCGGAAAAGAACGTGGACCGGGCGGCGGAATTCGTGCGTACCTGGAAAAATCGGAATTCCCGGATCATGCCCTCGATTTTCTGCCACTCGCCCTATACCTGTTCGGCCGATACCCTGCAGCGCGCCAAACAGGCAGCCGCAGCAGCCGGGGTGGTTTTCCAGATCCACGTGGCAGAGACGAAAAACGAGCCCGCATTGACCGGTATTCCGGACGGTGGCTCTTCTGTGAGGTACCTGGCCGAGCTGGGTGTGCTCGATGAAAACACCCTGGCCTCGCACTGCGTGTGGTTAAATGCAGTGGATATCTCTATTCTCGCGGGCTCCGGGGCCGCGGTTGCCCATAACCCGGAAAGCAATATGAAGCTGGCCTCGGGCATCGCGCCGGTGCCCGCGCTCATCAATGCCGGGGTGCCCGTGGGCCTGGGCACGGACGGGTGTGCCTCCAACAACAACCTGGATATGTTCGAGGCCATGGGGTTTGCCGCAAAGCTGCACAAGGCGGCAACAGGCGATCCCACGGTGCTGGATGCCGAGACCGTGGTCCGCATGGCCACCATTGACGGCGCCCGCGCCCTGGGACTCGATCATTTGACAGGATCCATCGAGACAGGCAAGGCCGCGGACCTGATTGTCCTGGATACCCGCAGGCCCCATTTGTCTCCCATGTATCACCCGGAATCCCATCTGGTGTATGCGGTGCGGGGTGCGGATGCGATACATGTCATGGTGGACGGGCAGATGCTGGTGCGTGATGGAAGGCTTTTGTCCATGGATGTCGACGAAACCATGGCCAGGGCCGCGGAAAACGGGGAAGCGATTGCGCAAACAGATGCCCGGCAACCGTGAAACCACGAAGTTCCCGAAGCAGCATCACGAAGCGCACGAAGAAAAGTTTGTTTAAAAAATAATTACTTCGTGATCTTCGTGCCCTTCGT
>JBKHJS010000033.1:0-16958 GCA_046537995.1 Desulfobacterales bacterium | reverse complement strand
AAGCCACAGCAACCTATGCGGTCATTGCACAAGTATAGCATCGGTTCTGTAGCTATCTGCGGCGCCTCCATCTTTCTAAAATTCTCTTTTTTTATGGCGATTTAACCCCTTGACTTTTATATTTGACTTATCTATTCAAAAGAAAACGGGGTTTTCATTTTATTTATCGTGCACCAACCATGAAGGAGAGACAGATGACGCAAAAGAAGCGAAATCCCAGTTTTGATTCCATGGTCAAGTTCTTTTTGAATCACTACGACATTGCCACCAGACAAGATATCAACCGCCTGACCAGAAAAATCGAAGACCTGGAAAAAAGCCTGTCCAAAGCATCAGGCGCCAAAAAAACCGCTGTAAAAAATACCGGGGACAACTCCGCCTCGGATGTGGTTTTAAACGTGATCAAAGACATCAAAAGCGGGGCCAACTTTGCAGATATCAAGGCCCAGACGGATTTTGACGACAAAAAACTGAGAAACATCATATACCGTTTAAACAAGCAGGGTAAAATCCAGCGGAAAAAGCGGGGCATGTACGTGCCTGTATAGTTTCATCAAAGTGCATGTCCGCCCGCATTTTCTTTTTTGCGGCCCGAGGCCGGCTGCAGACGGTACCCGACGCTCTGCCTGATCTTCCCCCCGGCTTCCAACCCTTCTTTACAAGACACACGACGGCGTGATGGTTGCTGCAAAAAAAACCCCGGGCTTCAAGGATTTTCGCAGGGGAGGCCGGCGGGGAAGTTTGCGCATCTGCCGTCCGCTGTCGCGCCCGATGCATCTGCACCAACCACCCCGCCGGCCTGCCCTGCCCCAAGGCCAAGACAACTGCGCCATTATCGTCGAGAACGGTTTCAAACCCTGCGGAATCCAAAGACGCACCATCCGGAGCAGAAAGCCTGAATCAGTCTTATGAAATCCCTTTTCTGATTTTTTTTGCAGTTTGATCGAAATCGGTATCGGTATCGGGATCGGGATCGGAGTCGATACCGATACCGATCCCGAACCCGATAAGCCTGAATCAGCATAACAACAACCGGATCATTATTCACCGGAAATGGCTGGATAACCTCCCTGTTCTTTACCCGGATGTTTAAAGTATGATATGCTATTTATTTATGTCTTATACGCTGCCCAGCAAACCCCAATATGCGGAGTAAAACAGTATGCAGGAACCCCAAGACCCGAGAAATCCCGGCCTGAAAACCGGAGACCGGATCGCCGGCTATCATATTGAAAAGATTGTCGAACTGCCGGAAATCAGCGCTTTTTTCTACGAGCTCAAGCACCCCGCCACAGGCGCCGGCCATATTCATATCAGCCGCCCGGACCCGGAAAACACCTTTTCCGTGATTTTCAAGACCGTGCCCTGGGATTCCACGGGCGTGGCCCACATCCTGGAACACACGGTATTGTGCGGATCCGTCAATTATCCGGTGCGCGACCCGTTTTTCTCCATGATGAAGCGAAGCCTCAATACCTTCATGAATGCCCTGACCGCCTCGGACTGGACCATGTACCCCTTTGCCACCCAGAACGAAAAAGACTTCTACAACCTGATGTCGGTTTATCTCGACGCGGTGTTTTTCCCCCGCCTGGACCGGCTCAGCTTCAAACAGGAAGGCCATCGACTGGAGCCCGAGCCGGACCCGGAAACCGGCAAACAACGCCTGGTCTATAAGGGCGTGGTCTACAATGAAATGAAAGGCGCCATGTCCTCGCCCGACCAGGTCATGGCGCGTTCGCTGTTAAACGCTCTGTACCCGGATACCACATACAGCTACAACTCCGGCGGCGAGCCCGAAGAGATTCCAAAACTCACCCATGATCAGCTTGTGGCCTTTCACAAGCGGCACTATCACCCGAGCAATGCTTTTTTCTACACTTACGGGGACCTGCCGCTGGCCCCGCACCTGCAGTTTATCGAAGACACCATCCTACACCGGTTTTCCCGGATTGATCCGGGCACGGAAGTGCCATCCCAGCCCAGGTGGAAAAACCCGGCAACAGCCACATACCGGTATCCAGTGGATCCCGGCGAGGACACCCGGAAAAAGGCCCAGGCCTGCGTGGCCTGGTTGACCGCTGATATCCGGGATGCATACGAAGTACTGGTACTGGCCGTGCTGGAACAGGTCCTCATCGGCAACCCGGGCGCACCGCTTCGAAAGGCGCTGATGGATTCGGACCTGGGCAGCACCTTGAGCGACGGCAGCGGCCTGGATTCGGAAAACAAGGACACCATGTTCGCATGCGGACTAAAGGACGTGGACCCGGAGGACGCCGAAAAAATCGAAACCATCATCTTCGATGTCCTGTCCGATCTTGCGGAAAAAGGCGTTGAGCGAAGGCTGGTGGATTCTGCGATCCACCAGATCGAATTTCACCGCAAGGAAGTCACCAACACGCCCTTTCCCTACGGGATGAAACTGCTGCTGCGGTTTTCCGGAGACTGGCTCCACCAGGGGGATCCATCCGTGTCACTGAAGCTTGACACCCTGCTGGCACGTTTTTTCCATGAAATGGAAGCCACAAACCTGATGGAAGACCGGATAAGGAAACATTTCCTGGATAACCCGCACCGGGTGCGCATGGTCCTGGAACCCGACACAAAACTCTACGAAAAACGGCAACAACACGAAAACGAAACGCTTGCCGCAATGGAATCCCGACTGAGCCGCGAAGAACTTGATCAGCTCAGAGAAGACGCCGAGGCACTGCTGCAGTTACAGGATGCCCAGGAGGATCTCTCCTGTCTGCCGAAACTGGAAAAAGAAGACATCCCGCCAGACATCCGGGTGATGCATGCCTCGGATCGTCGCGATCAGATTTCCACGGATCTCTACGACCAGCCCACCGCAGGAATTCTCTATTACACGGCTGCCTTCGGCATCCAATCCGTGGATCCCGACCTGATCCCCATGATCCCGCTTTTCTGCTACGCCATGACCCAGTGCGGGACCTCAGACTATGATTACGTGGAACTGGCACGGCGAATCGACCAGTATACCGGCGGACTGGGTCTTTCGATAACGGCCTCAAGCCGGCTGTCAGAAGAGGGGACGCCCTGCCTGCCCATGCTCACGATTTCGAGCAAGTGCTTGTCGAGAAATATCGGCCATATGTTTGACTTGCTCCGAGACCTGCTGAAAAAATACGATTTTTCCGATTTTGAGCGTCTGGGGCACCTGCTCATGGAAATCCGTTCCGACATGGAAGCCAGCGTGGTGCACAACGGCCACAGGCTGGCCATATCCCTTGCCGCCCGGAACTTTTCCGCGGCTAGTGCATTGAACGAAACCTGGCACGGCATACACCAGCTCAAAAACCTGAAAAAGCTGACCGAAAACCTGGACACCCCGTACCTGGAAAAAATCGCCGGGGATTTTTCCCGCATCGCAGACTCGGTTTTTCATGAAAACAACTTCCAGGCGGCATTAATCGGCGAAACGGCAGACCTGGCGGCCGGTGTGGAAGAAACCGAAGCGCTCTGCAAAGAGCTGAACCCGGGCCCGGGCTGCGGATTCGGTTGCCCGGCGTTTGCCCCGGAATCCGGCCTGCCCCGTGAGGGTTGGGCCACCTCCACTGCGGTCTCCTTTGTGGCCCAGACCATTGAAACCCGGCGGATCACCCACGCAGATGCCCCGGTACTGGCGGTGATCAGCAAGCTGCTTAAATCCATGTTTCTACATCGCGAAATCCGGGAAAAAGGCGGGGCCTACGGCGGATTTTCCATCTACCAGATGGAAAATGGACTATTTTATTTCGGCTCCTACCGGGATCCGCAGATTGTCAACACGCTGCACGTCTACGAGGCGGCAGCGGAGTTTATCATTTCGGGCGATTATGACCGGGAAAACGTCAAGGAAGCGATTCTGCAGGTATGCTCTGACTTTGACCGGCCGGATCCCCCGGGACCGGAGGCTTCAAAGGCGTTTTACCGCAAGCTCATCGGGCTGTCCGACGACCTGCGGCGCAGATTTAAGCAGCAGCTTTTAAAAGTCACCCTGGAACAGGTCCAGGCAGCAGCTGAAAAATACTTCGGCAACCCGGAACAAAAGTCCGCGGTTGCCGTGATTTCCAGCGAAGACCAGTTAAAGGCCGCCAACCGGGAACTCCAGGCCCAGCCCCTGAGCATCCATCGAATCTGATCCCCGGATGCACCCGGCGCCGGAGGCAGACAGCTATGTGTCCGTGCCGCCGAGCATCTGCCTAAATTCAGCGGCGGTCTCCTCAGACAGATCCCCCTTGGCCAGGGCGATCTCAATGGTATACCGGCCCATCTGCCGATAAAGATCCAGGCACGTGGGGACCTTTTCACTGATTTCGGCAATGTGATGCCGTACGGTTTCCGAATCGCCCCGGGCAATCGGCCCGGTCAGGGCCCGGGGAATGCCGTTTTTCTCGACATTGGACAGCGTGCCCTGCACCAGGGGCTTTAATATGGTGTAGGACTTTGAAGCCGGCACCCCGGAGGCAATGATAAGCTGGCAAGCCAGGTGCATCAGGGTGACCAGGTAATTGGAAGCCACCACAGCGGATGCGTGGTAGAGCATTTTCTTGTCGGTTTTGATTTCAAAGGGGCTGGCACCGAGATTCTCTGCCATCTGCCAAGCGGTTTTCACGGCCTCGCCCTGGCCTTCCACGGCCATCATGATCCCGGCAAACGGGTTTTTCTCGATATCTTCCGCGGCAAAGCTCTGAAGCGGATGCAGGCTCCCGGTATGCGCGCCGCCGTCCCCGGCCGCCGAAAGCTGGGTGGACGGCAGGGCCCCGCTGCAATGCAAAACCACCACGCCCTTTGCAAACCCTTCATATTCGGCGATTTTATCCGCTGTTTGCCGGATGACACCATCCGGCGTGGTAATCAGGACAATGTCGGCCTTTGGGGTAACATCCCAAGGCTGCACCGAAACCGGCACCTTGGCGCCCGCGGCTGTTGCGGCGCGTTTGGCAGAGGAAAGGCTGCGGCTTGCAAATCCTGCCGGCTTATATCCGGCCCCTGCCAGGTAGCGGGCCAACGCAGTCCCGACCCGGCCGCATCCCACGATGGCATAGGATTTTTTCATACACCTGCCCCCCTTTCATAATTCGCGTTACAAATAAAATATAGGTCGTCCCCGGTTCAATTTCAAACAAACGCCACCACCCCGCGCTGTCGCTGCGGCACTCAAAACGGCGCCAAAGCACGATGCCGACCCGGTTTCCGACAATGATCCCGGATCAAGAGGAATTCTTTGGGTCTTTCCTACACCTCGTCCGGGCAGTCCAGGATCAGCCGGTAAACGCGGTTTTTCGAAATCCGGTACTTGCGGGAAAGCCTTGCAGCCAGGCGGGACGGGGAATCCTCCCGGGCAGCCAGGGCCTCCCGGATTTCGGCTATCAGTTCCTGCGGGATCTGCTCTGCATCTCCGGATTCCGGGGTCTTTCCGGAGACCAGGACCGTAACTTCACCCTTGATCGCATCGCGCTTTTCCACATCGGCAATCAACGCGGAAAGCAAGCCCCTGAGAAACTCCTCGTGGCGCTTGGTGATTTCGCGTGCGACCACCGCCTGCCGGTCGCCCAGGTATTGCAGCAGCAGTTTTAAAAGACCGGACAGGCGCCTGGGGGATTCATAAAAAATCAGGGTTTGCTCCGTCCCGGCCAGGCGGCTTAACATTTCCTGCTGCCGTTTTGCCTTTTTCGGCACAAAACCGACAAAACAGAAATGATCCGAGGGCAGGCCGGATGCGCAAAGCGCTGCCGTGACCGCCGAGGCTCCGGGTATCGGCACCACCCGGATACCTGCGGCCAGGGCGGCGCTCACCAGGCGATAACCGGGATCGGAAACCGAGGGCGTGCCGGCATCGGAAACCAGGGCCACGCTTGCCCCGTTTTCCATCTGTTCAACAAGAAATTGGGCCCTTTGTTCCTCGTTATGTTCGTGGCAGGAAACCAGCCGGGTTGTAATCTCATATCGGGAAAACAGGCGGGAAGTATGCCGGGTGTCCTCGGCTGCCACGACATCGGCCGACTGCAGCACCGCCACGGCCCGGTAGGTGATGTCGGCCAGGTTGCCGATGGGAGTGGCCACCACGTAAAGTACGCCGGGGTCCGATTTTTCCACGGATCGCGTCATAAAGGAAGGCTATCCGTATGCAAGGGGAAAGGCATTGGGAATAATTTCAACCCGGGGTTGCTGCGTGCCGGCATCCACGCAGACCACGTCAAAGCGGGCCTTTGCACCCGTATTGCGCGTCTGTTTCAGATATCCCAGTGCGACCATGGAGATCTTTTTCTGCTTGGCCCGGTCCACGGCCGCCTTGGAAGGCCCGTAATTTCTCGATGCCCGCGCCTTGACCTCCACGAACACGAGAACTTCGCCGTGCCGGGCGATAATATCGATCTCGCCGAACCGGTTGCGGTAGTTTCGGGCCAGGATCCGGTAGCCGTTTTTTTTCAAGTGCCGCACGGCAAGGGATTCGCCCAGTTGTCCGAACTGCCGGAAATCCCCCGGCATTGCGCCCCCTTGATACCCGCGGCTATGCCTGCACGCCGCGGCCGTTAAAGTTGTAGTAGCGATAGCTGTGCTCGCTGACCCCCTTGAAGCTGCGGCGGTGGATCGGACACCAGCCGTGATCCCGAATCGCCGCGGTATGGGCCTTGGTGGGATACCCCTTGTGGCTGGAAAACCCGTACTCGGGAAATTCCCTCCCATATAATTCCATGATCCGGTCCCGGGTAACCTTGGCAACAATGGAGGCTGCGGCGATCGAGAGGCTCCGGGAATCGCCCTTGATTATGGTCTTTTGCGGCAGATCAATGCCGATGGCGTACTGGCCGTCGACAAGCAGGCAGTCCGGAGCAGGCGCCAGATTGCCGACCGCCATGCACATGGCGGTCAATGAGGCCTGGAAAATATTGATCCGGTCGATTTCCACCGGATCCACGATGCCGATGCCCACGGCCCGGGCATGCAAATAGATCTCTTCATACAGTCGCTTGCGCACACCCGGTGACAGGCGCTTGGAATCTGCCACCCCGGTGCCGGCAAAATCCTCCGGCACGATCACGGCGGCCGAAACCACAGGCCCGGCCAGGGGCCCGCGACCGACTTCGTCCACCCCGGCAATATGGGAAAACCCCTGCTGACGGGCTTCGTGCTCGAATTCCCGCATGGTCTCGCTCATGCCGCGCCCCTTTCAAACGGCTCATCAGTGCCCGGGGAAAAAGCAAAAAAGATCTTTGTGCAACAACTACTTGCGGCGGAGCTTCATCCGGGCGGCCTTTTCTTTTAGCCCCCGCAGGTAGTAGATCTTGGACCTGCGGACCCGGCCCTTGGATACCACCTCGACTTTTTCAAGCGCCGGGGAATGCATGGGAAAAACCCGTTCCACGCCGATGCCGTAGGAAACCTTCCGCACGGTAAAGGTGGCGTTGATGGTACCGCTTTTCATTGCGATCACCACCCCCTGGAAAACCTGGATTCGCTCCTTTTCCCCTTCCCGGATCCGGACGTGCACCTTCACGGTGTCACCGGCTTCAAACCCGGTGATATCCATCCGCAGCTGTTCTCTTTCAATCTGTTTAATGGCGTCCATCGTTTGTTCCTCTCTAAAAAGTTTACCAGGACGGCAAAAAGCGTGCCTCCTGATATGGATTCGGGTTTGTGCAAACTATTGCAAATCCGCTGCAAGCAGGCGATCCAGTATGATTGCGGCCGCCGCCCGCACGGAAAGATGATTATAATCACTCATACCGGCAACCGGTGCGAGCCGGTAGTCGGCTTTCTCCATAAACCGCGGGGTCAGACCCCATGCGGTTCCCAGTGCCACCACGTAAGAGCGCTGCCCGGTCTTCAATGCCTGCCGGAGATCGGCAAACTCGAGCTGTCCCGGACCGCCGCTCGCGCTGGTGGCCACAACGCGCACCTCGTTTTCCCCTTCTACCCGGATCTCGTCTATGGCCTCCTGCAGCTCCGAGCGAAGACGAATCAGCGAAAACGCTTTTTTCCGGTCCGGATTGTATGCGGCGCCCGCGCCTTCAACCCAGTGGCTGATGATTTTTCCGGCAAACTCGCGCTGATCGGCAAGCGGCGTGACCACGTAAAATCCGGCAACCCCGTATGTTCTTGCCGTCCGGGCAATATCATGCAGATCGATGCTGGTAATGGCCGAGGCAATCGCCTTGCCGTCCTTGTTTTTTACCGGGTAATGCAGCAGCGCCAGGTACAGCTTACTGCGAGACAAGCGATTCAAGGTAGCGGCACCATTTTTTCACGATCTGTTTCTCGTGCTTTGTCAACCCGGTGTTTTCCACCAGATCCGGGCGCCGGATCAGCGTCTGCAGCAGTGCCGATTCCATTCGCCAGTTTTCAATTTCCCGGTGATTTCCGGACAAGAGCACATCCGGTACCGCACGGCCCTCAAAAACCCGAGGGCGGGTATAATGGGCGTGCTCAAGCCGTTGATCGGAAAAAGAATCGTATTCCGCGGCATCCTCTGCCCCCAGCGTTCCGGGAATATGCCGGATCACCGCATCCATGACCACCATGGCTGCCAGCTCACCGCCGGTCAGCACGTAATCGCCGATGGATATCTCGTCATCAATATACGTGTCGCAAATCCGTTCATCCAGTCCTTCGTACCGGCCGCAGACAAATATCAGGCCCTTGCAGCCGGCATAGTTCCGGGCTGCGGCCTGATCAAACCGCGGTCCCCGGGGAGAGAGCAGCACGGTCCGTGCTTCCGGGCAACGCGCGCGGGCATCATTGATTGCCGCGGCCAGCGGTTCGGGCTTCATGACCATTCCGCTGCCCCCGCCGTAGGGACGGTCATCGGTTTGCCGGTGCCGGCCGGCTGCATAATCCCGGATGTCAACAGGGGTCATCGAAATCCGGCCGCTTTCCAGGGCCCGGCGTATGATGCCGTATCCGGCAAACGCCTCAAACATCCCGGGAAAGATCGTAAGCGCGAAAAAATCCATCTTCCCCGAAATCCCCTACAGCCCCTCGGGCAGGTCCACCCGCATTTGCCCGGCTTCCAGGTCAATGTTCAGGATAACAGAAGCAATAGCCGGTATCAAGCGCTCATCCCCATCCTGCCGGACCACGAAGACATCATTGCTTCCAGTTTCCATCATTGCCGCAACCCGCCCGATAAATTCGCCATTTGCGTCATACACCTCAAGGCCGATCAAGTCACACCAGTACCATGCATCCGGTTCCGCCGGCGGCAGCATCGAACGGGGGATTAACACGCGCCCGCCCACAAGTTCTTCTGCGGCATTGCGATCGCCTATCGCCTCAAAGGCGACGCGGAGCACGTTTTTATAAACCTGGGCCTTATGAATTCTGTAAAGTGAGACCGATTTGCCGGGCGGCTCCACCAGGACTTGCCTGCCGGGATCCATCAGGGAATATTCTTCCAGATAGGGATAAACCTTGACTTCTCCCTTTACGCCGTGGGCCTTGGTGATTTTTCCGATCAGGAGAAGTTCGTCCGGGTCCATCACCTCATTCTTCGATAATTTCAAGAACGGTCCGCCGCTTGACCTTTGCAGATGCCGCATTCAAGATGGTCCGCATGGCCCGGGCGGTTCGCCCCTGCTTTCCGATCACTTTTCCCAGATCCTCCTTAGAGACTTTGAGCTCGAGAACCGCGGTCTGGCCCCCTTCAACCTCTGTCACGGTTACTTCGTCCGGGTTGTCCACAAGCGCCTTTGCGATGTACGTGATCAGATCTTTCATTTGACCCCTCTCCTTTAAAATGGCTGCTGGAAATTTCGGGTTCGCGGACAGGTACGGTTATGCGGATTTCACTTTTTCATAAAAGCCCTCTCTTCTTAAAAGGCTGTTAACGGTGTCGCTCGGAACTGCGCCGTGATCCATCCAGCGGGCAATCCGGTCTTTTTTCAGCGTTACTTCATGGGGTTCGACCATGGGATTGTAAGTGCCCACGGTTTCAAGAAACCGGCCGTCTCTGGGATATCGGTTGTCGGCAACAACAATGCGGTAAAACGGTTTCTTTTTCGCGCCATGTCTGGCCAATCGGATTTTCACTGCCATTTGCCTGTGTCTCCTTAAAACGGCATCATGTTCCGGGGCAGTCCCCGCATGCCGCCTTTGTTGATTTTTTTCATCATCTTGAGAACCTGGGTGTAGTTTTTCAGGAGCTTGTTCACATCCTGAACCCGTGTTCCGCTGCCCTTTGCGATTCGCTTTCTCCTGCTGCCATTGAGAATATTGTGATTTTTTCTTTCCGCCGGCGTCATGGAATTGATGATGGCCTCGATCCGCACCAATTCCCGATCATCGACTTCCATTTTGCTCAACTGCTTGTTTTTATTGGCGCCCGGGATCATCTTGATAAGATCGCTGATCGATCCCATCTTTCGTACCTGCGACATCTGATCACGAAAATCTTCCAGCGTGAATTCATTTTTCCGAAGTTTCTTTTCAAGTTCTTCGGCCTTTTTTTCATCGACTGCGCTCTGGGCCTTCTCGATAAACGAGAGCATATCTCCCATGCCCAGGATACGCGAGGCCATCCGCTCGGGATGAAACGGCTCCAGGGCGTTGGTCTTTTCACCCACGCCGATGAACTTCACCGGCTTGCCCGTGACCGCCTTGATGGAAAGCGCCGCCCCGCCCCGGGCGTCACCGTCCATCTTGCTTAAAATCACCCCGCCCAAGTCCAGGGCCTGGTCAAAGGACTCGGCCATGTTGACCGCGTCCTGGCCGGTCATGGCGTCTGCCACCAGCAACACATCCGAAGGATTGATGGCTTTTTGAATGGCCGCCAGCTCCTCCATCAATTCCTGGTCCACGTGAAGGCGCCCGGCCGTGTCCAGAATCAGGGTGTCGCAACCCGCCGACGGCGCTTTTTCCCTGGCCTTTTGCGCGATCTGCACCGGGTCCATATCGGTTGAGGACGGATACACCGGCACCGAAAGCTGGTCGCCAAGCTTCTGGAGTTGATCAATGGCAGCCGGCCGGTACACGTCCACCGGCACCAGGTACGGATTTTTGCCTGCCTTGCGCAGATGCACCGCAAGCTTTCCGGCGGTGGTGGTTTTGCCAGAGCCCTGCAGCCCCACCAGCATCACTGACTGCGGCATCGGCCCGGAGAGATTGAGATCCTCGTGTTCCGAACCCATCAGGGCGGTCAATTCTTCATTGACGATCTTGATGACCTGCTGGGCCGGGGTGAGACTGGAGAGCACCTCCTGGCCGACCGCCCGGGCCTTGATATCGGCAATCAGCTTTTTGACCACCCTGTAATGCGCATCGGCTTCCAGAAGCGCCATGCGCACTTCGCGCAGGCCCTCCTCGATGTTTTTCTCGGAGAGCTTGCCGTGGCCTTTTAATTTTTTAAAAACCGAATTGAGCTTGTCGCTTAAGTTGTCAAACATAATACCGATTCAATTATCGCCGGAAAAACGAATCCGTTGAAATTAATATTTGCATATTGCCATGTCAAGTATAATAATATGGTCTCCGGTGCTTTCCAGCCCCAGGCCCGCGGCCACGGCCGCGAGCAGACAGGCGTTTGCACCGGACCGGCACGCTGGATCCCGGACCATCAGATTCGGGAAAAATGTCAGAATTCTTTGTATTTCCTAAATTGAGCGTTTCAGCTTTTTAAAATAGTATAGGCATTTATAATATACCCAAACCCATGACACTGCAACCCCAAAAAATATCAACAAAACCCGATATCCGGAACCTGACCCGGCAGGCGCTGGTGGATTTTTTTGAAAGCCACGGCATGCGCAGTTTCCGTGCCGACCAGGCCCTGCGCTGGATTTATGCCAACCGGGCTCAAAGCTTTGCGGAAATGACCGACCTGGCCAAGGACGCCCGCCGCCTGCTGGAAGCGCATTTTACCATTGCCCTGCCACCGGTGCGCCAAAAGGAAACCGGCGCGGACGGCACCTGTAAATTTCTGCTTGACCTGGATGACGGCAATGCCGTGGAATCCGTACTGATTCCGGAAAAGGATCATTACACGCTCTGCATCTCAACGCAGGTCGGATGCGCCATGGGTTGTGAATTTTGCATGACCGGCAAATCCGGTCTGACCCGGAACCTGAGCCGGGCCGAAATTCTCGGCCAGGTTATGGTCGCGCAAAATGCCGTGGAAAATGACATGCGGCTTTCAAACATCGTGCTTATGGGAATGGGAGAGCCCCTGGCCAACTTCGACAACGTGAGCACCGCCCTTTCTGTAATCACTGACAGCAAGTACGGCCTGCAGTTTTCCACCCGGCGGGTAACGCTTTCCACTGCCGGGCTGGCAAACCGGTTTGATGAGCTTGCCCGCCGGAGCCGGGTGCGGCTGGCGATTTCCCTGAATGCCGCGGACAACAGCACCCGGGACCGGCTCATGCCGATTAACAGAAGCATTCCCATAGAATCCCTGGTGGATGCATGTGCCCGGTATCCTCTGGCACCGCGCGACAAGATCACTTTTGAGTATATCCTGATCCAGGGGGTCAATGATTCGCAAAAAGATGCATATCGGCTGGCCCGACTGCTGCGGCCCGTGCGGGCCAAAATCAATCTGATTCCGTTCAACCCGCATCCGGGCTCCCGGTTTGAACGACCGGATACGGATACCATCGAAGCCTTCCAGGCCGTTTTGCTGCAGAAAAACTACACCGCCATGATCCGCTGGAGCAAGGGCACAGACATTTCAGCGGCCTGCGGCCAGCTGCGGGGAAGCCAGGCCCGGCAAGACAAGGCGTGAAAAAAATAAAATTACGCCCCGGCATTGATTTCTATTTGACAAAGCCGGGTTTGCCCTTTAATGTAGCAAGACATATTCGATTTGCATTCGAATATGGTACAACATTCGGTTCCGCATTTCGGGGTAAGACTTATCGCTTGCGCGAAGCCTTCCGAAGTAGCACCTGAAAGTTTGTACGGAACAATGATGAAAGGAGGTGGCTAGTTCAATGGAAGGTCGAGTGAAATGGTTTAACGAGAAAAAGGGCTACGGTTTTATCGAAACCGAGGAACACGGCGATGTATTCGTGCATTACTCAAACATCGACGGAAGCGGTTTCCGTACCCTGAATGAACTGGAACGGGTTTCCCTGGAAGTACAGGATTCGCCCAAGGGGCCGCAGGCGATTAACGTAAAGCGTTTATAAACGCATTGAGTATATCGCTGCCGGATAGCAAAAGACAAAGCCGGGACCGCAAAAAGGTCCCGGCTTTTTTTTATCCTGCCTGCCGCCGGGCGGCCGCACCGGTTTCCATGCGTTTTTTCATTCCAAAGAGAAAAATCAGGAAAGACCGTGAACAGCGCTGAAATCAAACGCAAGCTGCTGCACTTGGTGGCCCTGTGCATCCCCTTTGGCATTGCCTGGCTGCCCCGCTCGACTGCGCTGGCCGTGTTTGTTCCGCTTGCCGGGGCCATGGTCGCGGGCGAAAAAATCCGGCAGAAAAGCCGTTTTTTCCAGGGCCTGTTTTTCCGTCTGTTCGGCACATTCGTGCGCCCGCAGGAAAGACACCGGATCACCGGAGGGACCTATTTTTTCATCGCAGGTGCGCTATGCCTGGTGCTTTTTGACCAACCCGTGGCCTATACGGTCATGTCCTTTATGATCATCGGCGATGCCGCAGCCGCACTTGTGGGTATGAAGTTCGGTCGCGTTCGTCTGTCATCCGGCAAGACACTGGAAGGCACCCTGGGATGCATATGTGCATGCCTGATTTTCTGGGCGATGTTTCCGCGGATGGATTTCCCCGCAGCCCTGGCTGCGGCAGTTCTTACCGGTCTTCTGGAGCTTGTGCCGTTTCAGATTGACGACAACCTGATCGTTCCCGTAATCTGCGGACTGATCCTGCAGACATGGGTTGGGTGGTAAGCCTGAATCCCGGGATTCAATCCGAATCTTCGCCCTGCTCCCCGTTGCCCTGATCCTGGATCTTTTCCCGCAGCAATTGGCCAAATGCCGTATCCGAGTCCCCGGCCCCGGGGCTGTCGGCAGATACGGCGGCTTGACTCTTGCCGTTTTTCTGTGCGGTTTTGGATTGTGACTTATCCGCCATCCCGGATTTCATGCTCAGGCGGATTTTCTTTTCCCCGGGCAGGACCTCCAGCACGCGGGCCCGGACCTCCTGGCCCACCCGGAACTCCGAAAGCGGATTTTCGCCTTCTGCGGGCGGCAGCTCGGAGAGGTGCACCAAGCCCTGAATGCCTTCCTCGATCTCTACGAATATCCCAAAATCTGCGATATTAATGATTTTTCCGTCAACCGGGGTGCCGGCCGGATATTTGGCGGGCAATTCATCCCAGGGATTGGGGTAAAGCTGCTTGATTCCCAGGTTCACCCGCTCCTTTTCCCTGTCGATTTCCAGGATCTTGGCCTGCACGTTCTGGCCCTTGTGGTAATAGTCGGACGGCTTGACAGTCTGGGTCCAGGACATGTCCGAAACATGCACCAGGCCGTTGATGCCTTCGAGAATGCCCACAAAAATCCCGAAGTCTGTTACCTTCTTGACCTTGCCTTCAATGACGGCGCCCTTTGGATACTGCTGCTCGAGCGTATCCCACGGATTCGGGGTCAGTTGCTTGATCCCGAGGGAAACCTTCCGGCTCTCGGAATCAATGTCGAGCACCTTGACCGATACCTCGTCGCCCACGGAATAAATTTTTGAAGGATGCTGGCGCACCGGGGTCCACGAAAGGTTGCTCACGTGAACCAGCCCGGTAACGCCGCCCAGGTCCACGAACAGCCCGTAATCCGTGATATTGGTGATGGTGCCGGTGACCACGTCATCGACCTGAAGGCGCTGCAGGGCCTCTTCCTGCTGCTGACGGCGCCGGGCCTCAATGAGCACCCGCCTGGAAATCACCACGTTGCGCTCGGCCTTGTCAAACTGGAGGATCTTGAACTCATGATCGGTTCCGATCCATTCCTCGGGATTCTTGGCAGGCTTGACATCAAGCTGAGAAGCCGGCAGAAACGCCCGGATGCCGATATCCACGAAAAATCCGCCCTTTACCTGGGACAAAATCCGGCCTTCGATCGTGCCGCCGGACTCGTAGATTTCACCGATCCGATCGAGCAGTTTCTCGGTTTGGACTTCCTGCCTGGATAATATCGGATAGCCATCCTCATCCCGGGTGGCGAAATAAACCTCCACGCGGTCGCCCACCTGCAGATCCACCTGCCCGTCAATGCCGGCAAATTCCTTTTTGGCAACCTCGCCCTCAAACTTATAGCCGATATCGAGCAAAACCTTGTCCCGGTCAATAGAGACGACCTCGCCTTCGACGATCTGACCCGGCTCAACAGGCTTGAAGCTTTCCTCGTACATGGCCATCAGGCCGGCGGTATCCGCTTCGTCCTCTTCGTCAAACGCATCCGGGATTTCCCGGGATTTTTCTATTTTTTCTCGATCATTCATTTCATTCACATCTTCCTGATCGATTTTTTTAACAGTCATGAAACTATCTACCTCCAACCATGGAATCTAAGTTCAATGTAAACATGCGGCCGGAAAATGCAATGCACTCACCGGAAAACGGTGACAACAAAACGGTTTTATTCCCGTTACCCAAAAACCGTGTCCGGACAGATGCGTGAAACGCGCTAAAGGGACTGGATTCTATCGCGTACCGCCCAGCCCATGGCCTGCGTGCCCGTGGGTTGCCCGGCCGCATCCGGAGGTTTCAGGTCCCGGGTGACATGGATGCCCTCTTTTATAACCGCTGCCACGGCTTTTTCAAGTCGCTGTGCAGCAGCACCCTCATTTATATGATGCAGCATGAGCACGGATGAAAGCAGAATCGCCGTCGGATTGGCCCGATCAGCGCCTGCATATTTCGGTGCAGTCCCGTGTACAGGCTCGAACACGGCATACGAATTGCCCATGTTGGCTCCGGGCGCCACGCCGAGTCCGCCGATCAGTCCGGCACAGAGATCTGAAAGGATATCTCCGTACAGGTTGGGCATCACCAACACTTCGTATTGTTCCGGTTTTTGCACAAGCTGCATGCACATGTTGTCCACCAGCTTATGCTCAAATTCAATGTCCGGGTAACCCTCGCTTATCTTTTCGGCTGCGCGCATGAACATGCCGTCGCTGTATTTCATGATATTGGCCTTGTCCACGGCCGATATCCGCTTTCTCCCGTATTCCCGGGCATATTCGAAGGCAAACCTGGCAACCCGCTCGGACCCGCGCCTGGAGATCGGCTTGATGCTGAAACCGGTGTCACACTCAAGATCAGCGCCCTGCTTCTGCTGCTTTAAAAAGTCGATCAGGGGGGTCTCCGCCCCGCATTCTTCCATGAACTCGATGCCGGCATACATGTCTTCCATATTTTCCCGGATGATGACCAGGTCGATGGCTTCGGGATCTGTGATGCGGGTTTGGATGCCCGGATAATACCTGCAGGGACGAACGCAGGCATACAGATTCAGATCTTTGCGCAACTGCACGTTAACACTTCGATACCCGCTTCCGATCGGGGTTTCCAGCGGGCCCTTCAGGGCGACCCGGTTTTCTTGGATTGAATCGATGACCTGCCGGGGCAGCAAGGCGCCCCGGCTTTGCTGTGCGCTCATCCCGGCGGGCTGCACATCCCACTGAACATCCACGCCGGTTTCGGCAATGCAGGTTTTTGCCACCTCCATAATTTCCGGGCCAACCCCGTCTCCGGGGATCATTGTAACGGTATGACCCATATGTCCGGCCGATCCTTATAAAAAATTGTTCGAAGCAGCAGTAAAGCCGTTTTCTTAAAAATGGATGCAAAACCAATGGCTGTCAAACTGTTCGACCTTGTAAAACGGAGTTCGGTATTGATTTCCGGACCAATATATTCTATGGTTCTCCGGAAAATTGCCTCAAACAAGGGAATTTGCCATCATTTTAATGCTTGAATATAACCGTGACAATTCTGCAGAAAATCACTTTTGAGATGGCAAAGTAAAAAGTTCAAGATCAAGGCGCGCAAATCC
>JBKHJS010000186.1:0-4190 GCA_046537995.1 Desulfobacterales bacterium | reverse complement strand
CGGCCGGTTAACTCCTCGTAAGCCCACTGGATTTCCACGAACTTCTGCTGAGCCATTTCCTGGAACTCCGCGCCCAAATGGGAAACCTTGTCCGGATGATACTGCTGCACCAGGCGGCGGTAGGCTTCGTGGATTTCTTCTTTGGATGCGCCCGGCTCAACACCGAGAATGGTATACGGGTCCTTTCTGCCGGTATCCTGCCGCCCGGATTTGTCGCCCCTGGCACCGCTGCTTTGCCGGCCGCCGGTTTTTCCCTGCCCTCCTGCTTTTCCGCCAAACAGCCATCTGCCGATTTGCGACACAAAACCGGGCAGGCGCCCGGTTTTCATGTAATAGAAAATCAGGGCCAGGATCCCGATATCATCGATCCACCCGGTGATCGGGAAAATATCCGGCAACAGATCATACGGCCAGGCGATATAGATCAGCCCCAGCACCACGATGAGTATGACCCAGAACATGTTCATCAGCTTCTCAGGGTGGCGGTCAGACGCAGAGGACTAGCCAGCAGATCCAATGCCGAGACAATGGAAGGACAGACCACCTCGGCGCTTTGCAGGGTTTGCACGGCAGCGCCTTCTTCGAGCAGCACGCAGATGCTCAGGGCTGCGGTTTCAAGCATCATCCGGTCGTTTCTCCCGTTGCCGATAGCAGCGGTTTGTTCGGCGCCCAGATGCTTCACGTAATCCCGCTTGGCAGCGGCCTGGTCCCCCCTGGGCAGGATGGAGAGATGACAGGGCATATCTTCCATCTCTGCTGCGGCTTTGCCAAAGGTGTCTGCAGTGAGCACATGCAGCTCCAGACTGCCCGCGAGTTTTTCCAGGGCCGCCTGCACGCCTGCGGCCGGCACGCCGTCGACTGCCAGGGTGCCGTTATAATCCATGACCACGTGATTTATGCTCAGGGGTCCATACCCGGGGATTTCAATATTCACGGCCCGCTCCTCTGGTTTTAAGGACTTCCTTCCCGTAAAAACATCAGGCGATGCAAGAAGCTTTTTCCAGGCTCATCAATACAAAATGCCAGCTTTTTGTCAAGAGCGGGGATCTGCCTTGAAAATCCGGATACTTTCTGTTACTGCTTGCCTGATCACCGCATTGCAATGAAATCCGACAAAAAAACAAAAAGGGGAAAATATGTCGAGCCAATTTACCAAGGAGGAGTATCGCCGTTTGATGGACCTGGCCATGATCGCCAACTGGGTTTTGCACGTGTTTGAAACCGAGGAAAACCCCGAAACCCGGGATTATGACCAGGTGATCCAGAAAATCTACGCAGGCGCCGAGGAGATGGGCCTGGGAGAGCTGGTCACAAGGGATGCGGATACCGGCGCCTGCTACCCCACGCCGGACTATGAAGAGGAATCCGAGGTCATGGACCTGCTCGAGGACTTCGAGGACAACCTGTTCTGGTTCGGTATGGCCCAGCGCATGGCACTGAAAACCCTGGTGGACGAGGAAGGCATCGAGACCTATGACGAGCTTTTCGACGAGACCAACGCGGCCAAGTTAAAGGCCCTGGAAGCCCGGTTTGCCGAGGAATTCTACGAAAACGGGCTAAACAACATCAAGGCAGAGATCAATACGGACACATCGGATATCGACATTTCCGACCAGGGAGAATAAGGCGGCGTGACGACAAACACAGCATCCGGTCAAACCGGCAGCATACAGCATCTCATGGATACGGCCCTGGGCCGGCGGGCAGCCGATCTGGCGGTTATCAACGCCCGGGTCTTAAACGTGTTTACCGGCGAATTACTGGAAAACCAGTGTGTCTGCGTCACCGCGGGGAAAATTGCCTATGTGGGACAGATCCGCCCGGAAATGACCGGCGCAGACACCCATGTAATCGATGCGGACGGCATGGTTGTGATACCCGGGTTTATTGACGGGCATGCCCATATCGCCGGCGGCTACTGCCCGGAAGAATTCCTGAACTACGCCATGCGCGGAGGCACCACCGCCGTGGTCACGGAAGTGTTTGAGTCCTATTTTTTCGCCGGCCTGGACGGGGTTCTGGATTTTCTTGCGGCCTGCGCAGACCAGCCGATCAAGATTTTTGCCACGGCCCCGGCCATGGTCTCGATCAGCGGTCTGTCGGCCGGCATTGACCCGCAAGACCTGGAGCATCTGCTGGCCCGGCCCGAAATCCTGGGCATGGGGGAATCATACTGGCAGGGGGTCCTGCAGCATCCGGAAAAATATATTTCTGCATTTGAAACGGTCCGCAGATCCGGAAAAACCCTGGAAGGACATACCGCCGGGGCAGGTGAACAAAAGCTGGCCGCCTACCTTGCCGCGGGCATTTCCTCCTGTCATGAGCCGATCACGGCAGAAGAGGCCCTTTCCCGGCTCCGCCAGGGTTTATGCGTCATGATCCGCGAAGGAAGCGTGCGGCGGGACCTGGAAGCGGTTTCCGAAATCCGGAACAAGGGCGTGGACCTGCGGCGCGCCGCCCTGGTTTCCGACGGTATTACGCCTGAAACTCTCGTGGAAAACGGATACATGGAAGCCATTGTACAAAAGGCCATTGACCTGGGATTTGCGCCGGTGGATGCCATCCGCATGGCCACCCTGAACGTGGCCGAACATTTCGGCATGGACCAGCAAATGGGGGCGGTCGCCCCGGGCCGGGATGCCGACTTCCTGCTGGTGCCAGATTTGGAAACCATCCGGGCCGAATGCGTGGTAAGCTGCGGCCGGATCATCGCCCGGCAGGGAAAACTGATGGTTTCGCCCCGTTCTCACACATTTTCGGAAGCATCCGGAAATACGGTCAGCCTGCCCCGGGCTTTTACGGCAGATGATTTTGCGGTCCGCGCCCCGGAGGAAAGACCGACCCGGCGCATCCGGACCATAGAAATGGTCACGGACCTGGTGACCCGGGAAAAAATCCTGGACATGCCGGTCGAGGGCGGCGAAATTGCCGCAGATCCGGAAAAGAATATCAACAAAGTGGCCGCCATCAACCGCAAGCAGGTCCCGGGCAGGTGCTTTACCGGGTTTATCCAAGGTTTCGGCATTCAGGCCGGTGCGCTTGCCTCCAGCGGGGCCTGGGACACCTCGGATCTCATCGTTGTGGGGGCGGATGAGGCGGACATGGCCGCGGTCGTAAACCGAATCCGCGAGACCGGGGGCGGCACCGTGGCGGTCAAAGACGGCCGGGTGATCGCCGAACTGTCCCAGCCGGTGCTCGGCGTGATGTCCGAGCTGCCCATGGAGCAGATCATTGAAGCCAACCGGAGGCTCAAAGCGGCTGCTGAAACACTGGGCATCGGATTTCCAGACCCGGTTTTGAGCCTGATGACACTGACCGGGGCGGCCATTCCGTTTCTGCGCATCTGCGAGCAGGGACTGGTGGATCTCAAGACCGGCAACACTGTAGACTTATTCGCAGATTAATTTTCCGCCGGCTGTTTGCGCCATTCCAGGTCGGCCATGTAGGGAAAGTGATCCGAGGGATAATAGCCGTTTTCCTGGTACCTGATGATTGAAGCCCTGGAAACGCGCAGGGCGCTGCTGACCAGGATCCAGTCCATGCGGGTTGCCGTGGGGGTCCCGGTAAATCCGTGATGGGTAAAGCTCTCCGGCCCCTCCCCGCCTTCGAGCACGCGCCACGTATCAGAAAGCCCCACCTGCGGGTCGGTGAGCACCCGGTAGACATCCGCATCCGGGGCCTCGTTGAAATCACCCATGAGTACCAGGGGATCGCAAAGCTCCTTTGCCCACTGCGCGATAATCTCTGCCTGGTGAAAACGCGCCTGCTCGCCCTTGTGATCCAGGTGGGTGACCGCCGCGCAGAAGCTTCTGCTTTGCGCTTTTGCCGGTTGAAGCCTTGCATAGCTGATCATCCGGGGAAAGGCACTGTCCCAGTCCTTGCTCATGTGAACCCCGGGTGTTTTTGACAGCCAGAAATCCAGGCCGCCGGAAATCACAAACCGATCTTTTTTCACAAACAGCGTGGGGCACTGGATGACCTTGTCCTCCTGGCGATCCGGCATGTGTGCGGCATATGCCGGCAGATTGCGCCGCAGGTACATCAGCTGGTCCCATTTGCCCTCCTGGGTACCGAGAATATCCGGCACATGCTTCTGAATCATCCGCACGATCATATCCCTGCGGTAATACCAGGCATTTTCACCGTCCCGCTCGTTTTCAAACCGCAGATTAAACGTCATCACGCGCATC
>JBKHJS010000185.1:0-4231 GCA_046537995.1 Desulfobacterales bacterium | reverse complement strand
GCAATCAACCGACACCTTGTTGTCGCTGTCGGTTTTTCGCATTCGATTAAAATACCGATACCGATTTCGACTATAAACAAATCATTCGGCTCTGGTGATTTGTTTTGAAATTTTTTGCTTTCCGTTGCAAAATCTTGTATTCGACACTGGAATCATAAATTCCCCTTGACACCATGAGCTATGCTCAATATATTGATCAGCGATCAAAATCCCTTCCCCTTCTTATTGACCGAATTTAAAGGAGGCCTGTCATGTACGACTTTATGCTGACCCCGCAGGAGCAGGAGCTGAAAAAACAGGTGCGCGACTTTGTCCGCGATGAAATCTCCAGTGATTTTCTGCGGAAAATGGATAAAAACGAGATTACCTATCCCCGGGAGTTCGTGGAAAAACTCGCCGAACGCCAACTCCTCGGCATCCGATTTCCGGAAAAATACGGCGGACGCAACATGAGCTGGGTGGCGGAAATGGCCGCCGCAGAAGAGATCGGCTGCCTGGGCATGGCGCTGGGCTGCGCATTTGTCATGCCTTCCATCGTCGGCGAGGCCCTGCACCAGTTCGGCACTGAAGAGCAGAAACAAAAATACCTCAAGCCCTATCTCGAGGGAAACCTGGTTGCAGCCGAGGCCCTGACCGAACCCCGGGGCGGCTCCGATTTTTTCGGCGCAATGACCCGGGCCGAGGACAAGGGGGACCATTTTGTCTTAAACGGCATGAAGCGTTTCGTGGTGGGCGCCGAAGGAGCGGATTTCTTTCTGGTCTACTGCCGCACCAACTTTGACCCCGAAGCCCACAAGTACCAGCGTATCAGCCTGCTGATCGTGGAGCGGGGACCGGGCGTGGAAACCGAATACCTTTACGGCCTGCTGGGATGCCGGGGCGGCGGCACCGGGCGGCTGGTCTTCCGGGATGTTAAGGTGCCCAGGGAAAATCTCGTGGGCGAACTCCACGGCGGAGCCCTGTGCTTTAACCAGATGATGATCCCGGAGCGGCTGACCTCGGCCGGCGGATGCCTTGGAATCTGGGGTGCCCTGGACCTGGCTGTCCGATATTCAGACCGCAGGCGGGCTTTTGGCAAAACGATCCGCAAATATCAGGCAGTGAGTTTCAACGTGGCAGATTCGATTACCAAGCTGGATGCGGCCCGCGCCATGACCTACATGGCCGCCCGCGCGGTGGACGAAAACTACCCCGGGGTTCGAAGACTTGTCAGCGAAGCCAAGCGGTTTGCCACGGAAGCGGCCTGGGAAATCGTAAACAATGCCATGCAGGTCATGGGCGGCATCGGGTATACCGAGGTATATCCCATTGAGCGGGCCCTGCGCGATATCCGCCTGGGCATGATCTGGACGGGTACCAGCGAGATCATGAATCTTTTGATCCAGCATGAATACTATAACCATGTGCTGGATCCCGGATATGATCGCCGCAAAATGGAGGCAGACGCCATGATGCCGGATGAAAGCGAGCGCTGCCACACCGATGAGGACATGGAAGCGGTGTTTAAAAATTTTTCCGGAAAATAAAATTTATGCTGGAAAAAGGGCCGCGATGTATGTCATATTAAAATTGAACTTGTAAGTCTAGTTTTTTCCCTTTAACATATTTATAAAGTTTGCTGGAAAAAGGAGAAGCACCGTGGCCCTGAAAACCCTTGAACAATTAAAGGTCGAAGAACGCGAGGCCCGGCGGAAACTCATCGCAGATACCGCCAGGGAGCTTTTCGCCCAGAAAGAATTCCAGGAGGTCACTGTCCGGGAAATTGCCAAGGCGGCCGGGGTAAGCGTGGGAACCATCTACAACCACTATGCAAACCTGGGCGAACTGTTTCTGGATGTTTTTCTGGAAAGCGGCCGGCAGATCACCCGGCTTATGGACAAGGCGCTTGAGGACGATCGCCCCGGAGCCTTCAGACGCGTCTGCCGGGTGTACATCAACTATCTAAACGACAACATGACCTTCTTCCAAATGATGAGCCGCTTTATCCTTGGCGGCGGGCTTTCCGAGGAAGCTACGCCAAAGCTCAACCAGAGCATGCGCAGCATGATGGACCGATTCGAAAACGCGGTCCAGATGGCCGGCATTCAAACAGATACCCGGATTTCCGCACATGCGCTTTTTTCCGCTTTAAACGGCATCATGATCAGCTATGCCCGATACCCCGGACGGAGCACCGAAGAACTCAAGCGGCACACGCTCCGCCTGACAGACACAGTGGCCTCTATTTTCGAATCATGCGAGTATGCAAATCCCGGCACGGCGGATCTGAGCATTCAGTAGACAGCATCCCGGCATGCGGCGAAAACAAATGCCGGTTTACCCGCGGATCTTGGCCATAACTGCAGACAGGAGCTCCGCATTGACGGACACGGCCTCGTTTGCGCATATGGTGGTGTTGCCGGTCCAATCCCCGAAATACCCCCCGGCCTCTTTGAGAATCGGGGGAAACGGCGCGCAGTCCCAGGTATTGACGACCGGGTCCAGCATCAATTCGGCCCGACCCGTGGCCACCAGGCAGTGCCCGTAGGCGTCCCCCCAGCCGGCCCGCACCCAGGCGGATCTGCAGATGCGCTCCCATGCCTCCTTGCGGCCGTATTGTTCAAAACTGCCCGCATCCGTAAACAAGACCACGGCCTGGCTGAGCTCGGATACCTGCGAAACCCGGGCCCGGCGGCCGTTTAACCAGCAACCCTGACCGGTTGCCGCGGCCACCATTTCGTTTAAGGCCGGAAAATAGGCCACACCGACCTCTACCCGGCCCTCGATCTCAAGGCCCAGAAGCACGGCATACAACGGCACCCCCCGGGTAAATGCCTTGGTGCCGTCAATAGGATCAATATACCACCTGTGCTGTGGGTCCAAACCGCCGGATTCGCCGAACTCCTCGCCGACAACGGCATGACGCGGGTATTTGTGTTTAATTCGCGAACGGATCAATTCCTCGGCCCTTTGATCCGCAACCGTGACCGGGGTGTCATCCGCCTTGAACTCGGGCCGGATGCCGGCCTGAAAATACCCCAGCGTCAGCCTTCCGGCCAGGTAAGCGGTTTCCACCGCAAATTCCATGTATGATCGATATGTATCACCCACCGGCTGCATCTCCATTTCATTTATACCAGGCAGCATAAACCGGGCGCGAAAACCCGGATTCAGCTCTGCCCGGCGGCCAGCGCATTTACCGCTTCGGTCTGCTCCAAAAACAGCTGCATGTGCGGAAACGGGATCTCGATGCCGGCCCGGTCCAGGGCGGTTTTCACCTTTTCAATATATTCCCACATCAGGGAATACTTCATAACCGAATCCCGGGTCCAGAATCGCATTTCCAGATTCACGCTGCTATCACCCAGGGAAGTAACCAGCACTATGGGCGGCGGTTCATCCATGATGCGACTGTCACCCCGGATCGTGGACAGCATTACCTCCCGGGCCCTGCTGATATCCTCCTTGTAGGCAATACCGATCGGGACCCGCACCCGGATTTTCGGTGTCAGCGTGTAATTGATAACCCGCTCCTGGGCCAGCTGCTTGTTTGGCACCACCACCACCTCGTTGTCAAATGTGGTCAGCACCGTGCTGCGCAGCCGGATATCGGTGACAACCGCGTGCAGATCCCCGATGGAGATCCAGTCGCCCTGTGCAAACGGCCGGTCAATGATCAGCGAGATTCCGGAAATCAAGTTGGCAATGGTGTCCTGGGCGGCAAAGGAAATCGCCAATCCGGCAATCCCCACACCTGCAATCAGGGAGGTAACATTGATGCCGAGCTGATCGGCCACGGTCAGCGCGGCGATGAGCATGACCCCGTATCTCACAAACCGCGCAAGAAGAGACCGGATCTCGGGTGCCACCTGGGTTTTTTCCAGTGCTGAGGTAAACATTTTTGTAATAATCTTGATTAACACCCAGAACAGGAGGATTAGAAGGAAGGCGGCAATCAGGTTCGGCACATAGCCCAGAAGCTTGTCTGTAAGCGTGGAAAAATCCACAGATGCCACAAAACGCTCAATCATGGGAAAACCTCCGTAAAATCAATTGCGCAGGCTGGTCACCGGCGCCGGATATGGACGCAACCACCCCTTTTCTGTCCTGCCCGATCACCGTGATAAAGACCAGTTCTTTTTGTTTTTCCATGTCCGCCAATCCGGGTTAAACCACGAAGTCCGCGAAAAGATTCCGACGAATGCGCGGATAGTTTCGTTTCTTCGGGCACTGTGTTGTTTTTACCTAAATA
>JBKHJS010000184.1:0-4273 GCA_046537995.1 Desulfobacterales bacterium | reverse complement strand
AAACATTGCGTATTCAGGTTCCGAATTTCATTTTTTAAATCAAACGTATAGGAGGACACAATGACGCAGCCGAAAAACGTAATTGATCTGATCAAGCAGGAAGGCATCCGGGTCGTGGATGTCCGGTTCATGGATTTTCCCGGTATCTGGCAGCATTTTACCGTGCCGGTCAGCGAAATGGACGAGGATTCCTTTGAGGACGGCTACGGATTCGACGGCTCGAGCCTCAGGGGCTGGCAGCCGATTAACGCCAGCGACATGCTCGTGGTGCCGGACCCGTCAACCGCCAGGATCGACCCGTTTTACGAGGAAAAGACCCTGGTGCTGATCGGCAACATCGTGGACCCGGTCACCCGGGAGGCCTATTCCCGGGATCCGCGCCACGTGGCCCATAAGGCCGAAAATTATCTCAGGCAGAGCGGCATCGGGGATACCGCGTTTATCGGGCCGGAAGCCGAGTTTTTCGTGTTCGACAACGTGCGTTTTGATTCCCAGAGAAACCAGGCCTTCTACATGGTGGATTCCGAGGAGGGCGTCTGGAACACCGGCCGCGACGAGAAACCGAACCTGGCATACAAGCCGCGCCACAAGGAAGGCTACTTTCCGGTGCCGCCCATGGACAAGGGCCAGGATATCCGTACGGAGATGATGCTGACCCTGGAGGACCTGGGAATCGACGTGGAATGCCAGCATCACGAAGTGGCTACTGCCGGCCAGGGCGAAATCGACATGCGGTTTAAGCCGCTGATGCAGATGGGTGACCAGTTGGTGTGGTTCAAGTATGTGCTCAAAAACGTGGCCAGGAAACACAACAAGACCGCCACGTTTATGCCAAAGCCCCTTTATGAGGACAACGGCACGGGCATGCACACGCATGTGAGCATCTGGCGCGACGGAAACCCCATGTTTGCCGGGGACAAGTATGCGGGTCTCTCCCAGGAGGCACTTTATGCCGTGGGCGGCATCCTCAGGCACTGCAAGGCGCTGTGCGCATTCACCAACCCCACGACAAACTCCTACAAGCGGCTGGTTCCGGGCTTTGAGGCCCCGGTCAACCTGGCCTATTCGAGCAGAAACCGCAGCGCCGCAGTCCGGATTCCCATGTACTCGGCATCGCCCAAGGCCAAGCGCATCGAGTTCCGGACCCCGGACCCGTCGTGCAACGGGTACCTGGCGTTTTCCGCCATTCTCATGGCGGTAATCGACGGCATTGAAAACAAGATCGACCCGGGCGATCCCATGGATAAAAACATCTATGACCTGCCGCCCGAGGAACTCGCCCAGATCGACTCGGCCCCGGGCTCGCTTGAAGAGGCCCTGCAGAGCCTTGCAGCGGACCACGAATTTCTGCTCAAGGGCGATGTGTTCACCGAGGATGTTATCGACCGCTGGATCGAATACAAGCGGGAAAAAGAGGTGGATGCCATTAAGCTGCGGCCCCATCCGCACGAGTTTTTCCTGTATTACGACATTTAATCCCCGCACGCGGCGGGACAAACCAAAAAAGGCGGTCCTTTCGGATCGCCTTTTTTGGTGTGCATGAAAATTTGTTGTCTCTGAATTGTTTCAGAGGATTTGCGCTTTTTCGTTTTGCCGTTTTTGCCGGACATGTGATAAGAATCCAGATAAGGGAAGGTTTCTTCCATAGCAGGCCCTCAGCCTTGTTCCTATGGGTTTGCGGGCAAGGAGGGTTTATGCAGACGCAGAAGGTAATCGATTATATTGTCGGCTGGATGGAGAAGTATGCGGCGGATGCGGGAATGAAAGGTTTTGCGGTGGGCGTATCCGGCGGCATAGACTCCGCGGTGACCTCCACCCTGTGCGGCAAGACCGGCCTCCAGACCCTGGCGCTTAACATGCCCATCCGGCAGGCCGAAGATCAGAAGAGTCTTGCCGCCCGCCACGTATCCTGGCTTCACGAACGTTTTGAAAACGTGATCGGACAGACCGTGGATCTGACTCCGGTGCTCGAGGCATTCGAAAGCAGCCTTCCCGGGCAGATACAGGATCAGCTGACCATGGCCAATACCCGGGCTCGTATCCGCATGTCAGCGCTGTACGCTTATGCCACGCATCACCGGCTCTTGGTGGCCGGAACCGGCAACAAGGTGGAGGACTTCGGGGTGGGGTTTTTCACCAAGTACGGAGACGGGGGTGTGGACATCGGGCCGATTGCAGATCTTATGAAAACCGAGGTCTACGAGCTCGCCCGCGCACTGGGAGTGATGGATGCCATTCTTGAAGTTCCGCCCACAGACGGCCTGTGGCAGGACAATCGAAGCGACGAACAGCAGATCGGGGCAAGCTATGAAGAACTGGAATGGGCCATGCGGTTTGCGCAATCCGGCGGGGACGAATCCGGTCTCGGCCGGCGGCAGAAGCAGGTGCTTGCCATTTACGGCGAATTTCACCGCAAAAACCGCCATAAGATGGAGCCCATCCCGGTGCCGGTCATTCCGGAAGAATACAAATAAACCATAGAGGGATCCGGCCTTGGAATTCTGGGTCGTGTTAAGAGATGTGCTGGTTCTGCTGGCCGGGGCGTTTGTCTTCGGCATTGTCGCCCAGCGCTTGAGGCAGAACGCTATTATCGGCTACCTGCTGGCCGGTGCGGTTTTCGGGCCGTTTCTGTTTCACACGGAAGCCCTGATGCACCTGGCTGAAATCGGGGTGGCCCTGCTTTTGTTTACCATCGGCCTGGAATTTTCTTTCAGCCGCCTGCGGGGCCTGGGAAGCATCGCCCTGGGCGGTGGCACCCTCCAGGTGGTTTCCACCATGGCGCTGTTTGCCCTGGTCCTGATGCCGTTTGTGGATTTTCGGGCCGCAGTGGCGCTGGGTGCCATGATCGCGCTGAGTTCCACTGCCGTTGTCATGCGTATCCTGGTGGATCGCAGCGAGGTGGATTCGCCCCGGGGAAGAAACGCGCTGGGCATCCTGCTGCTCCAGGATGTGGCAGTGGTGCCCCTGGTACTTTTGGTCACCATGATGGGCCAAACCGGCCAGCTCGATTCCATTGCCCTGCAGATCGGAAAAATTCTGCTGGGTGCGGCCGGGCTGGTGGTGCTTTTTTACGTGCTGTTTTACATCCTGGTGCCCAGGATCCTGTTTTCCGGCACCATCCACCGCAATCGGGACCTGGTGGTGCTGCTGGCCATTCTTTCGGCGGCAGGTTCACTGTGGCTGGCCCATGAAGCCGGGCTTTCCCCGGCGCTGGGCGCGTTTATCGCCGGCATGATGCTTGCCGAATCCCCGTTTGCCACCCAGATCCGGGCGGATATCGGATCGATCCGTACGCTTTTTGTGACCCTGTTTTTCGCCACCATCGGGTTGCTGCTCGATCCGCAGTGGATGCTCCACAACATTCACTGGGTGCTCCTGGTGCTGCTGATTATTATGCTCGGCAAGATCCTGATCATTTATTTTGTCGCCCGGCTGTTTTCCCGGCCGCCGGCAGAAGCCCTGTCCACAGGCATCACCCTGGCCCAGGTCGGGGAGTTTTCATTTGTTCTGGCCACCACGTCCCGCGATATCGCCCTGATCGGACCGGAAACCTTTTCCCTGATCGTGTCGGTGACCATCGTCTCGATTCTGATCTCCACCTACATGGTCAACAAGGCTCCGGCGCTTGCCGGTAAACTGATGAAGCCTGCCTCCCGGGATCCTTCGGCATCCATGGCCACAGGTGCCGAAGGGACCCGGCCGGCCGGCCGGGTCATGGTCATCGGCTACGGACCTGCCGGCAAACAGGTCACGGATGCGCTCATGGAACACGAGATCCGGCCGGAAATAATAGAAATGACCCCCAAGACCGCCCAGGCCGCCATTGACCGGGGGCTTGAAGTGCACATCGGCGATGCGGTCAGCGAAGAAGTCCTGGTGCATGCCGGCTTAAACGAAACCTGCCTGGTGGTTGTTACCATCCCGGATCCGCGCATGACCATTGCCATCATTGAAGCCGTCAAGCGGCTTTCGCATAAAGCACCGGTGGTGGCCCGCTGCCGCTATCATATTTTTAAAGGCGCCATGGAAAAGGCCGGGGCCGCGCTGGTGGTGGACGAGGAAAATGTGGTTGGCATCGACCTGGCCGAATCGGTCATTGATTCCCTGTACCGGGCCGACAGCGAGGAGATGGCCTGCGCCCTCGGCATTGCCGGAGTTTGACACACCCGCCCGCTGCTGATATTGTTGTTAAAAGGAGGTGATGCCCATGTTGGGCGCCATTGCCGGCGACATTATCGGCTCGGTTTACGAGGCCCGCCCCGTCAAAAGCAAG
>JBKHJS010000002.1:0-55637 GCA_046537995.1 Desulfobacterales bacterium | reverse complement strand
TTTTTCAGACGCGAGGAAAACATGATTGAACGAACCACTCTGGTCATTGCCACCCGGAATCCGGGGAAAACCGCTGAAATCCGGCAGATGCTCGAGGGGTACCCGGTCACGGTGAAGAACCTGGACGATTTCGGCCCGATCCCGGAAATTCCCGAGGACGGGGAAACATTTGATGAAAACGCTTACAAGAAAGCCTCATTTGCTTCCCGGGTACTCGGTTTTCCCGCCATGGCAGACGATTCGGGCCTGTGCGTTAACGCCTTAAACGGACAGCCCGGGGTGCATTCCGCCCGGTTTGCCGGCAGCAAAGCCACGGACGCTGATAAGTGCGCCAAACTGCTGGAGATGCTGGAAAACGCTGAGGACCGGAACGCGGCATTTGTCTGCGTCATTTCCATTGCCGTGCCCACGGGCGCGGCCCTGACTTACGAAGGCCGGTGCGAAGGCGCAATTGCCAAAGCCCCTGCCGGAGAAAACGGATTCGGCTATGATCCGGTGTTTTATTACCCGCCGCTGGAAAAGACCTTTGCCCAGCTGACAGCCGAAGAAAAAAACCGGGTCAGCCACCGGGGCCGGGCCCTGGCAGAGGTCAGGGCCGAATTCGACAGGATCCTGAAATGGATCGACCTACAGATGCCGGTTGCCGAAAAATTCTCCGTAAATCACCCAAACCAGTGAAAAGGAACGGGTATGGCCATACAAACCCTGAACCAGATGCTTTCCACACACCCGGAAGTGCTGAGCAACCTGAAACGGTTCCAGATCACGCAGTATGTCATTGATTGCCGCGAAGCACTCGTGCTGCCCTCGGGCGCGCTTTCCACGTGGACGCCGCCGGAATCCACCGGCCGGTCGCCCAAAGACACTGTAATCGTCCGGCACCCGGAGCTCGAAGACCAGATTGACTGGAGCTCTCCCAACAATATCCCGCTTGACCCGGACGTTTTCCACCGGCTCTGGGTTGACGCCCTGACCGTGCTGTGGAAAAAGCCGCGCGTGTATGTCACCGACCGGGTCATCGGCGCGGACCCCAAGTACGCCCTGCCGGTCAAAACCGTCACCGATTTTGCCCTGACCAGCCTGTTTACCATGAACATGTTCCGCCCCATGCCCGAAAACATCAGCCAGAGCGTGTTTGCCGACAAGCCCTTCACCCTTCTGGTCGCCCCGTATGACAAGATTGATACCACCAGGTACGAAGGCGAGCTGAGAAAGCGCGAAGACGGCACCACATCAGATATAATCGTGTCCATGGATTTCAAGAACCGGCTGGGGCTGGTGTTTGGCTCGGCCTACTGCGGCAGCGCCAAAAAGCTCATGTTTACCGCAATGAACTATTTCCTGCCGCTGGAAAACATCCTGCCGCTGCACTGTTCGGCAAACGAGGATTTAAAAGGCAGGGTCAGCCTGTTTCTGGGTCTTTCCGGCACCGGTAAAACCACGCTTTCAGCAGACAAGAACCGGGCGCTGATCGGGGATGACGAGCACGGATGGGATGACCGCGGGGTTGCCAATTTTGAACACGGATGCTACGCCAAGCTCATTGATCTAAACCCGGAAAAGGAGCCGGAAATCTACAAGGCCGTGTTCAATGCCCGGGAATACGCCGAAAACGGGGTGATCATCGAAAACTGCATGACTTATCCCAACGGGGCGGTTGACCTGTTTGACGATCGTCTCACCCAGAACAGCCGCGCCTCTTATCCGCTGCGATACTTAAGCAACGTCAAGCTCAAGGGCACCGGCGCGCATCCTTCCACCATCATCTTTCTGACCGCCGATGCCAACGGGGTGCTGCCGCCGATTTCCCGCCTGGACCCGGAGCAGGCCATGCTGTGGTTCCTGATGGGATACACCAGCAAGCTCGCGGGCACGGAAACCGGGATCAAGGAACCCCAGACCACTTTCTCCCGGTTTTTCGGCCAGCCGTTTATGGCAAACCGACCCGAATATTACGCGGATCTGCTCGGAAAAAAAATGAAGCAGCACAGCACCCGGGTATTTCTGGTTAACACCGGATGGAGCGGCGGGCCCTACGGCGTGGGCTCCCGCATTGACATCCACCTGACCCGGGCAATGCTGGATGCGGCCATGGAAGGAAAGCTCGATGACGTGTCATACACGGAAAACAAGCGCTTCCACGTAAACGTGCCGGACATCTGCCCCGGCGTACCGAGTGAAATGCTGCACCCGGAAAACACCTGGCCGGACCAGGCCGAATTTGAACGCAGGGCCGAAGCCCTGGCAGGGGAATTTTCCGAATATTTTGACCAGGCCTACGGCAGCGCGGGCATTGACAAGGCGGTCCGCGCCCAGTGCCCCGGCAAGTGAGATCCGCAAATACCCATGTTCCAAACGGGTTATCTGTAAATACAAAATCCGAAGCAAATCCGAAATGACTGAAGAAAACCAAGAAGACCGAGACCTTCAAATCCGGCATCACCAGCGCCTGGCCCGGCTTGCCGCAGATAAGCGGCGCATCCTGCAGCTTTCTCCGGAAAAGGCCCTGGATGAAATCCTGGACCATGCCCAGCCAGCGGCCCTGGTACATTCCATGGCCGAGGAAGACTTTTTCTTCCTGGTCAATGAAATCGGCCCGGAAGACGCCCTGGAACTGCTTTCCCTGGCCTCGAACCGCCAGTGGGAATACATCCTGGACCTTGAAACCTGGAACCGGGACCGGATCAATACAGGTGCGCTCACGCACTGGATGAACCTGCTCAACCAGGCCGATGCGGACCGCTTTATCCGCTGGGCCATGGAGGAGAAAACCGAGCTGCTGGAATACTGTCTCCACGAGGCCATCGAGGTCCTTGTCCGCGAAGACGATGCAGATCCCGGAGACCTTCCGGACGGCTTTTTCTCCTATGACACCGTATTTTACGTGCGCATCAGAGACGACTTTTTAAACGCGGTGGGCGACGACGACACCCGGGACCAGCGGGAACACCTGATACACCGCATGCTTGAGCGCCTCGCAGACGAGGACCACCTCGAATACCAGGCCACCCTGCTGCGCAGTGCAAACGTCATGCCTTCCGAGGCCGAAGAGGAATCCTTCCGGCTGAGAAACGTCCGGCTTGCGGAAAAAGGTTTTCTCCCGTTTGACGAGGCCGTGGGGATCTATGCCGCCATGCGGCCGGAAAACGTGCGCAAGCGGCCGCACAAATACACGGCCGATGACCCGGAGGCCGATTTTACCGTGCCCGTGCCCTTTCATCACAATGCCATGATGACCGGCAGTACGATCTTTTCCAACGCCCTGTGGAAAATCGAGGCACACGAGCTGTTTCACGAACTCCAGGTGGAGTTTGCCACCCTCTGCAACCAGGTGATTGCCGCAGACCAGCGTCCGATTCGGGAACGCGGGGAACTGCGCGATGTGGTGGAAAAAACCTGCGGGTACCTGAGCCTGGGGCTGCACCGCCTGGCAAAAACCGATGCCCCGCCCGAGGCAAGCCAAAGCGCATCGATTCTGCGCACATACTCCCTGGCAGACATCTTCCGCACCGGATACGGGCTGATTGCCGATCTCAGTGAGCAGGCCCGGAAATGGAAAACCCGGAGCTGGTATGCAAAAAACCATCTGGCCCTGAGTTTTTTCGGCGAGCGCCTGGTGGGTCACATCGGCGGGCTACTGCTGGCCCGGCCGAAATACTTTGACAACTACGAAACCGGTCAGCTTTACAGGGATTTTGAAACCCTTGCCGATGTTGCCGATGCGCAAACCGCCCTGCATGAAGCCATGGCCTTTGATGAGATCTTTTCGCAAATGGGCCTGGATACCGCCCGGCTGCCGACCCGGCATTTTCTCACCCATGAAAATCTCCTGCTCACCCTGTGGGCCAAAAACCGCCTGGAGCTGGAAGAAAGCCCGGAGCCGATCCCGGTGGACATGTTTCGCCCGTTTTTTACCGGGCTGTGGGAGACCGGACAAAAAACGCCCCGCATCACGGATTCGGCCAGATCCGATTTCCTGGACTGGCTCAGCCAAGCCACCGGCATGAGCCGGGATACAATCTTTGAAAAAACAGGCCGGGCCCTGGAACACCTGTTTTCGAAAATCGCGGACGAATACAAAGCGGTTTCCGCACAAGACCTGGACCCCCGGTTTGTGCACCTGTTTATCCTGAAACACGACAAACCGATATCCCCATGACACTGCTGATTTTCTACCTTTTGCTGGCACTGGGCGTCTCCTTTATATGCTCGATCATGGAATCGGTGCTGCTTTCGATCACGCCGAGCTTTACCGCGGCCTTTGAGGAAGTCCACCCAAAGGCGGGGCGGCGCCTGCGCCAATTGAAAACCGATATCGACCGGCCGCTGGCCGCCATCCTGAGTTTGAACACCATTGCCCACACCGTGGGCGCAGCCGGCGTCGGGGCCCAGGCCGCCATGGTCTTCGGCAGCCAATATGTGGGCGCCACCTCCGCTGTGCTGACCTTTCTGATCCTGGTATTATCGGAAATCATTCCCAAGACCATCGGCGCACTCTACTGGCGGGCTCTGGCCCGGCCGACCGTGGCCATGATGCGCGGCCTGATCGTGATCCTTTATCCGCTGGTGCAGCTCTCACAAATGATCACTTTGCTTTTTTCCCGGGGCAAAGCCCTCACTTCGGTAACCCGCGAGGAAATCCGTGCCCTGGCGGACTTGGGATTCGAAGAGGGCCTGTTTCTGGAAAAGGAGTCACGGATCTTAAAAAACCTGATGCGGTTTGGCTCCATTCGCGCCGCAGACATCATGACACCCCGGAAGGTCATGTTCACCCTGCCCGAAGACATGCCCCTTAACCATGTATACAAAGAGCATCCGGAAATCCATGTTTCCCGGATTCCCCTGTATGCATCGGATAAAAAGAGCATCCAAAAATACATCTTAAAAGACGACCTGCTGATTGCGTTGGCCACCGGGGACGCCCAGCGGCCGGTTTCCGAACTGGGCCGCGATATCCTGGCAGTGCCCGAGACCGTCAACTTGTTCCGCCTTTTTGAACAACTTCTGGACCGGCGGGAACACATCGCCCTGGTGGTGGATGAATACGGGGGTGTTGCCGGCCTGATTACCATGGAAGACATTTTGGAAACCCTGCTGGGCACCGAGATCATCGATGAAACCGACACCATCCCCAACATGCGCAAATGGGCCAGAAAGCAGTGGTACGAACGCGCCCGCTCCCACGGGCTGATCGGTGAGACAGAGGGGGAAGAAGAGGAAGATCCGGGGTTGTGAATGCAGTCAGAAAAACATAACATTCACGCAAATGACTTTGAGTCCGAGCTGGTCTTTACCTACGTCTGCACATTTGACGGACAAATCCGGCACAATCCCGAAGAAATCTCCGAAGTTTGCTTCTGGGATCCGGCCCGGATCGCAGGGGCCATGGGCACGGGCGTGCTCAGCGACAACTTCGAGGACGAATTCCGACGCTATCAACACTGGCGCGGGCAGGCCCCGCACACGGAAAACTGAAATCCATGCTGCTGATCGCCTACACCATCGTGATCCTCGTTTCCACAGCGGCCGTCTGGCACGGAAGCTTCGTACTCGAGCGTACCGCCGGACGCCTGGCAGCCTATTACCGGCTGCCGGCCGTGGTGCAGGGCTCGATTATCATGGCGGTGGGCTCAAGCTTTCCGGAACTGTCAAGCACGGTGATCGCCACTTTGATCCACGGCGAGTTCGAACTTGGCGTGGCCGTCATCGTGGGATCGGCCATTTTCAACATCCTGGTTATTCCCGGGCTCTCCGGGCTTATCGGCAGGGAGCTCAAAACCAGCCGGGAGCTGGTATACAAAGACGCCCTGTTCTACATCATCAGCATTACCGTGCTGCTGCTGACTTTTGCGTTTGCCCAGATTTACTACCCAGTGGAAGGCACCCGGTGGGAGGGCGTGGTCACCCGCCCCCTGGCCATGATCCCGGTTGCCCTCTACGGCTTGTATATTTTCCTCCAGCACCAGGACACCGTGGAATACCAGGCCGGACTGGTAATGGATCCCGCTGATGTTGGCCGGGATCTTGACGTAAAAAAGCAGTGGATCAACCTGGTTTTAAGCCTGGGCATCATCGCCCTGGGCGTGGAAGGACTGGTGCGATCGGCCATCGTATTGGGCGAACTGCTCAACACCCCCAGTTTTTTCTGGGGACTGACCATCATTGCCGCAGCCACCAGTCTGCCGGATGCCTTTGTCAGCATCCAGGCCGCCCGCCGGGGGGACGGGGTGGTGAGCATCGCCAACGTGCTGGGAAGCAATATATTCGATCTTTTGATCGCCATTCCCGTGGGCGTGCTGATTGCGGGCAGCTCAATCGTGAATTTCGCAGTTGCCGCACCCGTTATGGGCCTTCTGACCCTGGCCACGATTGTGCTTTTTACCATGCTGCGCACCCAGCTCCGGGTATCCCGGGCCGAATGCGCGGTGCTTTTGGTGCTGTATGCGCTGTTTATTTTCTGGACAGCCCTGGAGACATTCGGCATCATCGATTTCCTGTTTGTCTGAGGGCTTGACAAATATCCCGGCATCTGATTTTCTGGGAGGCTGAAAACCGCATAGACGCGCACCCATTTTAAAGGAGCTGCCCCAAATGGATGTCGACAACGTGATTGAACAAACCAAATGCGACATCGTCCTGCTATACGGTAAGCTGCGCCGGCTGTGCCTGACAACTCTTGCCGGGAAAAGGGCCCGGCAGCGAATAAGCCGAAGAATCGGAGAATGCAAACAATGCGGTACTTGCTGTAAATTCGTTTTCCGATGCCCGCTGCTCGATGAAAACGGTCTTTGCAAAATTTACCATTCCAGGCTTCGGCCTGAAGTCTGCCGGCGGTTTCCGATTGACCGGAGGGATGTAGAAGAAGTACGGCTCAGTTCCGGGAGAACGTGCGGCTATGGTTTTGAAAGCAGCCAGGACCGCCGCAGGCGTCTGCATTGAGCCGGCAAACCTTCCGATTCCACATAACCACTCAAGATTAAAACATATTTTTATCCTTGCAGTGGCCTTTCATAAGAATTATTATGCGATGAAAAGTGTCAAAAAATAGAAAACGTCCACGAACGCCCGCTGATCTCCCCGACAAACTACCACGGCCCGATCTACGAGCTCAACCCGAGCCTTTATCCTGATCACGGAAATCACGCCGCAATCAAATAGTGTCCATCCATAGATCGGATAATTTGTTCAAGTTCAAGGAAGGCGAAAATTTTAAGGGAGGTTTTCACCATGCAAACGGATAGAAACCCTGTAAACCGGATTTCCAGTGCACTTTCCGTACAACTGTCCGCAGACGAGTCCGAAAAAATGGCCATCCTGATCAACGCCGCGCTCCAGTCCGAAAATGTCTACACGGAGCAGATCCCGCTTTCGGATGAAGACAAGCACGACTGTCTGCTCATGGCTTTTGAAGAACGGATCCTGATCCCGGTGCGCTCCCGGCAGACCGGTTCCTGGGAGGACCGGGTATTGCGGTTTGCCCCGGAAGAAATGTTTTTCATGCCGCACGTGGCCAGAATACTTTTTGAAAACGCCGGCAAAACCGGCACCATTGACGCGGAAACCGCCGTGCGCAAGGTGCTGTCCCAACAATCCGAGGACCACGTGGAACAGTCCCTCAGGTTTTTAAAACAGATGAAGCCGCACATCAAATCCTGCATGGCAGAAGGCGGGCTGATGACCGCCGTGGCCCAGGGGGCGGGCATCACCCTGGATGTGCACGACATTGTTGACACCTGCGTTATGGCCGGTATAATGAATCCCTGTACTCGCGGATCCACATTGCAGGGGCTGGCCTGGTATGAATTCCACCCGTGTCTTTACTGGGACCAGCGATTTGGGTAAGAATCGGAAAATCAGAACATCTACGGCGTGAGGCTCCTTAAGAGAGGCGGGGAAAAATACGGGGAATAAATTCGAAATTCGAAGCACGAATATCGAAACAAATTCCAATGACCAAAATTCAAAATTCGAAACAAATGCGGAAAGCAGCATACTTAATCGTACGTGAAATTCCGCAGGGATGCAGCGCAACGCAGGTATTGGACTGCCGAGGAAATCCTTTTTTTCGCTCTCCCGAAACTGCACCTCGTTGCCCTGACGGCGGTGTGGAAAAGCGACTTTCCGAGCGGAAATCGCGGCTCGGAGAGGCTCCTGGAGCGAGGAAACGCCTTTTTCGCGCCGCCGATCAGCCAAGGTGCTTCCGGATTTCCTTCCTGTAAAAATATCGCACTGTCGGGATAAACAGCTTTTTACAAAGCCATCGAAATTAACAAAAAATAAAAGTGATTGGAGGTGTGCAAAATGGGCAAGGGAGACCGAAGAAGCAAGCGCGGCAAGATCTGGCGGGGCACGCACGGCAAGTCCCGCTCCAAGAAAAACAACTCCCAGCGGGAGCACGACAAGAAGGGATCCCGCTAGACGGCCCGGATCACCGTGGGAAAACGGCCGGCATCGGTGTGCGGCAGAAATTTTGCCGCACTAAAGCGGTTCATGAAATCCTGGTTGACATTTAGCTCCAGGTAGGTGATCCGGTCCCGGATGGATTCAATATCTGCCACCGCGCTCCGGGAACGCAGCAGGCAAACGGCTCCCTTAAGCGAGCTGTTGCCCAGCGGGCAGTAGGTCTGCTCGGGCAGGTCGGGAATCATGCCGATGGAAATGGCCGAGCGGGGCTTGATAAAGGAACCGAACGTACCGGCCACATAAAAAGTAGAAATATCTTCAAACGAGATGCCCACGTACATGGTGATGGTTTCCAGGATCGTATACATGGCTGCCTTGGATCGGATCAGGCTGTCAATATCGGCCTGAGAGATGGTCAGGTCCCGGCCTGTTGCCGAATCCCCGCCGAAAACAATGACCAGGTGCCGCATGCCGTCTGCTTCCTTCAGCCGGTTCCCGCAGGCCTCCGGCACCAGACGCCCCCGGATATCAAGCATGCCGGAGATAAAAAGCTGCGCGGCCAGGTCGATCATCCCTGAACCGCAGACTCCCTTCGGAGGCTGACCTTCAATTGTGCGGATGTCAAATTCGCCGGAATCCGCGTCGATCTGCACGGTGTCAATCACGCCCGGCCCGGCTGTCATCCCGATCTCCGAGACGCCGCCTTCAAGCGCCGGCCCGGCCGCCCCGGCACATGCCACCAGCCAGTCCCGGTTGCCCAGCAGCACTTCCGCATTGGTCCCCACATCCACGAGAATGGCGATTTCCTCGTTTTCATGAAAGCCCGCGGAATAGGCCCCGGAAATCAGGTCCCCGCCGAAGTAACTGCCGGCATTCGGAAAGACAAACACCCTGGCGCAATCGTGGACACAAAGACCCAGTTCATCGGCCCGGACCGCACCCGGGACATTGGCTGCCGGGATATAAGGCTCGCGAATAATATAGCGCGGGGACAATCCCAGAAACAGGTGCGACATGGTCGTATTTCCGGCCACTGCCATCAGGTAGACGCTATCCGGGTCCATTTCCGCATCCCCGCACATCCGGGCGATCTGCTCGTTTAGACCCTCTATGATCCGGTTGTGCAGCTCTTCGGCCCCGTCGGCGGTTTCCGCGTGATGAATCCGGGCCAGGATATCGGCGCCAATGGCGGTCTGGGGATTGTCAAAAGCGGCCTCTGCCAGCACCTCGCCTGAGGCCAGGTCCAGCAGCCGGAGCACCACCCGGCTCGTTCCCAGGTCCACGGCAATGCCCGCGGCCGGCTGCCGGCTGCCGGGGGCAAGCACCGCGATTAACTGCCAGCGCCCGCTTGTCCGGAAGACCACGCACCGACAGGCATAATCCCATTGGCGCAATTTTTCGGGAAGCTGCTTTAAAAGGCAAAGATCCGCGGTCACCGTGTCCGCTCCCAGTTCCGCGGCCAGGGCTTTTTTCAATCGGTCGGCATCCCCGGTATTGTCCGCGAGAGAGGGCGGCTGCATGCGGATATCAACCACCCATCTGTTGCCCGCTGCCGTTTTTTCCTGTTCCATTACAAATCAAACGCCATGTCCCGACTGACACCGAAACATTCCATTTGCCCGCCATTGTCAGCCAGATACCTCCGACATCCGTCGACAAGCCGGTCCATTGCCGCATCTGTTCGCTCCTGGTTGAGGTGAAACAGCCCCAGTTGCCTGACTCCGGACTCCATGGCCAGCCTGAGGGTGTCCATACAAGAGGAATGCCCCCATTCAATGCTGTACTTATATTCCTCGGGCGTGAATTCGGCGTCATGTATGAGTATGTCGGCTTCCCGGCAGAAGTCCACGTAATCGTTGTATCTGCAGCCGCCGGGATGAACATAGCCCAGCTCGTTGTCCGTGAGAAATACAAACGTCTTGCCGTCCTCCTCAAACTTGTAGCCGCACCCGCCGTTGGGGTGGCTCAGGGCAATCGGGGTGACGGTTACAGACCCGATTTCAAAGGCATCCGGACATCCGTTCAGATACGTCACCTTTGCGGTCAGGTCCGAATACCGGACCGGAAAATGCGGCGGCCGCATCAGCTTGGTGACAATATTTTCCACGTATCTGCCGGGAAACGGGCAGCGGTGCATCCGGATCTGGGCGGCTGCATCGTAAAGGGGCTTGAAAAAGGGAAATCCCAGGAGGTGATCCCAGTGGGAATGCGTAAAAATAAAATTATAAACATGGCGGTTTTCGCCGATGACCTGACTGCCCAGCCTGCGGATACCGGTGCCGGCATCCACGATGATCAGGTCATCGCTTCGGGTTCGGATTTCAATACAGGTGGTGTCTCCGCCATATTTTTCGAACTCACAGCCTGAAACCGGTATGGAACCCCGCGACCCCCAGCATTTAATATACATGTCCGCCCCTTTTACTCAGGCTTTGCCGCCGCACGTGCCCAGGTACGTGTACCAGATTCCTTCGCTTATCCAGCGCTGAATGATGCGGCCCGGACCGTAGCAGAGCAGTTCCTCCACGCGCCGGGCCTGACTTCGCAGCACCCCGGAAAGCACAAACCATTTTTTCTCGTAAAATGCCGGATTAACGATAATCTGCCGCATCACATCAAAATGGATGTTGGCAATCAGCAAGTCTGCCGGAACTTCCACAAGCTGGGCGGCATCCGCACAAACAGAGAGCATCCTGGAGCTCATCTGATTGCGCTCGATATTTTCCCGTGCTGTTTGGGCCGCCAGGTAAATGCTGTCCACTGCCAGCACTTTTTGACAGCCCAGCCGGGCTGCAGCCAGCCCCAGCAGCCCCGTGCCGGCGCCCAGGTCCAGCGCCGAGCTGACAGCGCCCTTTTCGCACGCGATCTCAACGGCTTCAAGGCAGCTGCGGGTGGTCGGATGCGTGCCCGCCCCGAAAACCACGCCGGGATCAATTACCAGTCCGAGCCGATCATCTCCCGGCTCCGGGTCCGCCCACGGCGGGGCCACGTGGAAACGCTGTGTGGAAAACGCCCGGATTTCGCCGCCGTGCCAATCCGCGTAAGGCATGTGGAACCTGTCGATCAGCTCCAGATCCGGATTCCCGCGGATCAGGTCATCGACCTGTGCGTCTGCGGGGCTGGCAAAAAAGAGGAAGGCTGCATCATCTTCCTGCCAGTTTCCGATAAAACCACCGCCAAACCGGTCTTTCGCCTCCCGGACGTACCCTTTTACATAATAGATGTGCAGATCAGGATACGGCGTGTTCACTGGCTTTTGCGGATTCGGTTTCGAGAATTTTTTCAAATACATCAAATGCAGCCTGCACCACCGGGTTGTCTTCCGGCAGGTTGATCATGGCGTTGCCCTTGAAGTCATAATCATAGACCGTGTCGTCTTCCGGAAGCACGCCGCCGAATTCGACCCCGGCTTTGCGGATCATTTCAACAGCCGCCTCAGGTGCCTCGGACTTGACCTGGTTGATAATAATATAACTCTTGCCCACGCCTACATTCAAGTTCTGTGCCAGTTCGTGTATCCGGAGTGCGGCCTGCAGGCCCCTGCGGGATGCATCGGTGACAATGAGCAGGACATCCACGTTTTTGGTGGTCATGCGGCTGACATGCTCCATGCCCGCCTCGTTGTCCATCACCACGTAGGGGTAATTCTCCTGCATCCGGTCTAAAAAATTGGTCAGCAGGGTATTGGCCGCACAATAGCAGCCCGCCCCTTCGGGCTGGCCCATTACGATCAGGTCGTAGTCGCCCGATTCCATGACCGCCTGCTCCAGGCGCATGGAAATAAACACGTCCTTGGTCATGCCGCTGGGCACATTGCCCTTTTTCATATCCTCCCGCGCCTGTCCCAGGGTGTCGGTGATCTCCAGGCCGAGCACTTCATTTAAATTGGCATTGGAATCCGCGTCCACGGCCAGAACCGGGGTGCGGCTGGTTTTTAACAGGTACTTGATAAGCAGGCCGGCCACGGTGGTTTTCCCGGTGCCTCCCTTGCCGGCCAGAGCGATATTAAATCCCATGACAAGTTAATCCTTTCAACTGAATTTTGTTTATTAAAAAATATTTAGGCCACTTGCCCGAAACAGTCAAGCATCTTTTGGGCATTTCAGACTGTCTGCCCGCACCAGGGCCTGAAAACAGAACATAACCATTGCCGCGCCCGTAGCAAGCCCCGGCAAAATAATTGATCATCCGTAAAACCTGTGCTACCGATGGAACCTGGTGTGTTTTTGTTTTGCCTAAATTGAGCGATTTTCAAGTTTACCGCAGATACAAGGAAGATGCAGACTCGCTATAGTCCACTATGCGAGGCTGTATCTGAGGCAGTAGATGTGGTAAAATTGGAAATCCCGTAGGGTTTCAGATTTTTAAAATAAAAATGGATGTTATCCTTTCAAATCAATAGTTTTTAAAAATCTGAAACGCTCAATTTAGGTCAAGCCGGCGGATACGAGACCATGGGCACAACCGTATTTTCCAGAGACATCGAGGTAAAACTGGCAGTCGGGATTGATATGGCAGATATCACCGGCGATCTGGAAGCACTGGTAAAAGCCTCCGGCATCCGCACCGGAACGCTTTTTGCCACCATGACCGGCTCCACGGGATCGTTAACCGCTATCGAACATGAACCCGGGGTCATGAAGGATCTGCGGCGGGCCATTAACCGCATGGCACCGGCGGACATGGAATACGAGCATGAAAAGGCTTGGCATGACGGAAACGGGCACAGCCACGTGCAGGCCGCCATGATCGGTCCGTCCATTTCCATGCAGATCCGCGACGGCAGGATGCGCCGCGGCACCTGGCAGCAGGTGGTGGCCATCAATCATGACAACCGGCCCAGAAACCGCACGGTGGCCGTAACCGTAATGGGCGGGCAATAAATACGATGTCTTTCCTCCCGGTGCACCTGAATCACTTTGGCGCCGCCCTCCGCTTTATCACGGTATTGCCGGCGGGGCCGGCCGAGACCTACCATCCCCGGGAAATGATTCCCTTTTTCCCGGCGGTGGGACTGGTGCTCGGGGTGATTCTGGCCTTTGCAGACGCGGTTTTTTCCGCCTTTTTTGCACCGGCCGTGGTCGGGGCCATGGATGTCATGGTGCTGGCAGCACTCACCGGCGCCCTGCACCTGGACGGACTTGCAGATACCGCAGACGGGCTTTTTGCCCACAAGGACAGGCAATCCGCCCTGTCTATCATGAAAGACAGCCGGATCGGCGTGATGGGGGCGGTTGCCCTGATTTGTCTTTTACTGACAAAATACGGCACATTTACCGCCCTGGCCGCCGGCGGTCAGGCGGGCTGGATCAAATTTCTGATCCTGGTGCTGATTCCGGCATATGCCAGGGCCGCCATGATTTTCGGCATCCGGTTTCTGCCGTATGCCCGGCCCGAGGGGGGTACCGGGTCGGATCTTTTCTCAGAGCCTCTCCGGCCCGTTGAGTATTGGGGGGTTTTGGCATGCGTCCTGCTTTCCCTGCTGCTGGGGTGGCGCGCGGTACTGATCAATGCGGTGTTTTTTATCACCTGCGCCGGGCTGATCGGCTTTTACCGCAGGCGCATGGGTGGTATCACCGGAGATATGCTCGGCGCCATGTGCGAGATCACGGAAACGACACTATTGATTTCTGCGGCCGCAGGGCTGTAAGGCGCCCTATGATTTAAAACCCTTATCCACCAGAGCTTTGACCATGGCCACCGCCTGATCGTCGCTGATGTCATCGGTGTTGATGATCAGGTCGAAGTGGGTGGGATCATCAACGCTTGTATAAAAATAGCGGCGAGTAAAGGAACGCCGCTGGGACTCAACCCTGTAAATCTGCCGCCGGGCCTCATCTGCTGAGATATTGGATTCTTCTGCCACCTTTTTGATCCGGTTTTCCAGGGAAGCGACAAAGCGCAGCCGGACATTTTCCGCCGACGGCACGATTAATGTAGCGCCCCGGCCCACGATAACCGCCTTTCCGTGCCTGCCGATGGTGCCCACGATTTTCATGAGGTGCTTCATATACTCATCTGGCCACAGGTGCCGCTGTTCGACCACGGTGGCGATCACGTCCTCCAAAACATTGAGCCCCTTTTCATCCAGCGTTTCCAGCACCCGGCTGCTGATATTGGCATCTTCGGCCATCTGCTGAATGATTTCCCGGTCAAACAGCTCGTATCCAAAGGCCTCGGCCAGTTTGCCGGCAATTTCATTTCCGCGGCTGCCGGGCTCCCGGGAGACGGTAATTACCGATGCCTTGGGCGGGGCCTTTTTTACTGCCGCACCTTTTGATCTCTGCCACTGCTGGATCTGGTCTTCCACGATCCTGTCAACAGAACGCCCCTTGGGAATCTTCATTCCTCCTCCTTGTGCTTAGATTGGGGTGTCGGCGCAAAGCGATATCACAGCATACAAGAATATTTCCACACTCAGTATATAATCTCGAACCAAGCCCGTGTCAATTCAGACGGCTGCATAAGGCATGGCACTTAGTGAATCCGGATTTATCCCGAATTCAGGGCCTGTGCGCCGCAAGCCCCGGTCAGCCGCCGGCCTGCCTCACGGGCCTGCTCCAGGTATTCGGGGAACTTGAACACGTCGCCTTCAAAATCCAGGCCCCGGTACAGCAGGCAGTCCCACAACTCGGCATCCAGCACGTCGAAAAAATATTTCACGCTCAGCTGGGTGCCCTCAAACAGCCGTTTTCCCCGGGTGGCACCCACGGAGATGAGCAGGCCCTTGCGTTGCGGCACGGATTTGCCGGCCCCGGACCCGTCAATCCAGTATTTTTTGACCCACAGGGACTGACACCGGTCCATGAGCAGCTTCATATGCGCACTGACCGTGTAAAAAAAGATCGGGGTGGCGATCATCAGTCCGTCTGCGGCCAGCATGGCATCGCGCACGCCCTGAAAATCGTCCTTGATCACGCACTCGCCGTCCTGCTTGCACCCGTAGATCTCCAGGCAGGGCGAGATGTTACAGTCCCGCAAAACGAATTCTTCAACCCGGGCACCGCTGTCCCGCGCCCCGGCAACTGCTTCTGAAAGCAGCGTTGCGGTGTTTCCGCGCCGCCGGGGGCTGCCGTATATGGCTGCAATACTTGTCATTTTCACCCTTTTGTTCCGATTTTATAGTGTTTATCAATAACAAAAGGGACCGCAAAATGGCAACCAAAAGATCCATTTTACTCGGTATCGGGTTCTGCCAGCAATTCCGGTGAATTTTTCAAGCCGCGACAACCAGCATACATGAAGTTCCGTTTTCCGATTTTTTTCGCAATTTGATCGGGATCGGGATCGGAGTCGATTTCGATACCAATTCCGATACCGATACCGATAAACCTGAACCAGCATACCAACAGCCTGATCATTTGGGGTTCTGCAATTATCATTGACACCCGCGCTGGCGGTCTTTATTTTTAAATTCTGGCGGTTTCGTAAAAAGCTGTTTATCCCGCCTGGGCGATGTTTTTGAAAACAGGATGTAACCACCTTGGCTGATCGGCGGCGCGAAAAAGGAGTTTCCTCGCTCCAGGAGCCTCTTTGCGCCTCAAATTCCGCTCGGAAACCCGCTTTTCCGCCCCGCCGTCAGGACAACAATGAACAAATTCCTTAAAGCGCAAAAAAAGGACTTCCTTGGAAGTATTTCCCCCGGGCCGAGGCCCGGGACCGCGTATCCCAAATAACTTTTTGCCGCATATTTAAAGGCGTTGCCTTTATTTTTTTTAACCTTGAACCTTGGCCCTTGGACCTTGAACGAAGTTACTTAGAAGTCGATTTCCTGGCTCCATGATCATTTTGGCACACACGCAAAACCGGGCATTGAAATGATGCAAGGCGAAAATACGCCAAGTTACATTCAAACACACCGCCGGGGCGAGCTTGCAGAAAAGATCCGGCAGGCATATGATATCCTGGGTGACTGCATCCTTTGCCCCAGGCAGTGCCACGTGGATCGACTCTCCGGTGAAACCGGGGTCTGCCGGACCGGCAGGTATATGAAGGTGGCTGCCGCGCATCCCCACTTTGGCGAGGAAGCCCCGCTGGTGGGACGCAACGGCTCGGGCACCATTTTTGTCACATACTGCAACCTGATGTGCTGTTTCTGCCAGAACTTTGACATCAGCCATGAAGGCTGGGGCCAGGCCGTGGACGACGGCCAGCTTGCCCAAATGATGCTCTCCCTGCAGGACCGGGGATGCCACAACATCAACTTTGTCACACCCTCTCACGTGGTGCCCCAGATTCTTTCCGGACTGGAAAAAGCCATTGAAGGCGGTCTTTGTCTGCCGCTGGTCTACAACTCCGGGGGCTATGACCGGGTAGAAACCCTGAAGCTCCTGGAAGGCGTGTTTGACATCTACATGCCGGATTTCAAGTTCACGGATGCCGAAATTGCCGGGCGCGCCTGTGATGCCCCGGATTATCCGGAGACCGCCAAAGCCGCGTTAAAGGAAATGCACCGCCAGGTCGGCGACTTGGTAGTCGATGAGCAGGGGCTTGCGGTTTCCGGGCTGCTGGTGCGGCACTTGGTGCTGCCGGAAAATCTCGCCGGCACCCGGCAGGCCATTGGCTTTATTGCAAAAGAAATCTCCGCGGACACTTATGTGAACATCATGTCCCAGTATCGGCCCATGGGCAGAGCCGCAGAGATACCCGGGCTATCGCGCCCCCTGTCCGCAGAAGAATACCACGAAGCAATAAATGCAGCCAAAACGGAAGGAATCCACCGCCTTGACCGACCCTGAGCCCGGCAAACCCGGAAGATTATCGTATAAGCCGCTGCCGGAATCTTACAAGAAACGATTTCCCTTCACCCTGGCCGCCCCTTCGTTTATTTACCCGGATCATATTCTGCCCAATGCGGTCATGCTCGCCCCGTTTGTCGACGAAATCGAACTGGTGCTGTTTCAAAGCCGATCCGACCAGGACCTGCCGCAGGAAGACGAAATCCGGGAACTGGCGGAAATTTCAAAAAACCGGGATCTCACCTACAACGTCCATCTGCCCATTGACGTAAGCCTTACGGATGCACACAAACACAACCGCGACCTTGCACTTGAACAAACCGTCCGGACCGTGGAATGCGCCCGCAGCCTTGCCCCTACCACCTGGACGCTGCATTTGCCTTATACGGAAGATTTTGCAGACACGGCTTCTATAAATGCATGGCAGAAAAGGGCGAGCGCCGCCGCAGGGCAGCTTTTGGAACACACCCGGATCGCCCCGCGTTTGGTTTCAGTCGAGACCCTGGATTTTCCGCCCGCGTGGCTGGAGCCTGTTGTCAATTGCCTGGATCTTTCCGTATGCCTGGATATCGGTCATCTCATCGAATTCGGATACGACATCGCCGAGACGTTTTACAGCTTCAAAGACCGCATCTCCATTTTTCACCTCTACGGGGACGTGATTTCCGGGCGGGGACACGTGGGGCTTCACCGACTGCCCGAAGCCCACATGCCGGCCGTAAAAGACATTCTCTCCCAGTTTACCGGCACGGTCAGCCTGGAAGTATTTTCGTATGAGGACCTCAAAGCATCTCTGAGGGCGCTGCAGCAAATTGTGGAAAATCCGGATTGACCTTGATTGCCACATGATATAATAGAGGAACAGATTTTTACGAAATCCATTTCTGAACGGACACGACAAGGCGTTTTTCACAAACGGAACACGGTGCAAATCCGTGACGCACCCGGCGCTGTAAGCCGGAAATGCCGATGCACATACAGGGCACTGCCCTGCAAAGCCACTGCCGGTTTTCAAGCCGGCGGGAAGGCATGTCTCGGCTGAGATCCGGCAAGTCAGAAGACGTGTGAAAAACGCGATTTGCGGAACCTGATGGCAAAGGGTTCCGACGGGAGGAGAAATCCTCCGGTCGGAACCCTTTTTTTTTGAATTTTCCAATAATGACAGTATCGTAAAAAGTCATTTTTGAGCGACATTTGAGCATTTTGGGCAAAAGCGGGTAAATTTGTCTGCGTTAAAATTTCTCATTGTTTGAGGGCGTTAGCCCGAGTTTGAGAAATTTAGCAGACGAATTTACCCGCGCCCAAAATGATCACGGAGCGAGAAAATCGACTTTTTACGAAACCGCCAATAATAAAGGAGGAATTTATGGAACTGCATGAAGCAATCAAAAAAATCACCCCGCCGGATGTTGAATTCGAGCAAAAGGCCGCCCGGCGCCTGGCCGAACAGGCCCGGCCCGAGGGCAGCCTCGGCATGCTGGAGGACAGCGCCCGGCGCCTGGCAGGCATTGCAAAAACCCTGGACGTGCATTTGGCGCGCAAGGTCATTGTTACCTGCGCCGGAGACCACGGCGTGGTGGCCGAAGGCGTCAGCCTGTTTCCGCAGGAAGTCACCGCCCAGATGGTATACAATTTTGTGGACGGGGGCGCTTCCATCAACGTGCTGGCCCGGCATGCCGGGGCGAAAGTGCGCGCCGCAGACCTGGGCGTCAATTATGATTTTGAAAAGGATCTGCCGATATTTCACAAAAAAATCGGCAAGGGCACCGGCAATATCCGGCGGGAACCGGCCATGACACGAGATCAGGCGATTCTGGCAATTGAGGCCGGCATATCCATAGTCGAGGAACACACCGCCGGGCAGCGCGTGGACATGCTCGGTACCGGAGATATGGGTATTGGCAACACCACGCCGTCTGCTTCGGTGATCGCCGCGTTTTCCGGCATGGCCCCGGAGAAACTGGCGGGCCGCGGCACCGGACTTGATGACGCCGCGCTTGCCCACAAGATCCGCGTGATCAAGGATGCCCTGGCGCTTCACCAGCCCGATCCAAACGACCCCGTGGACGTGCTGGCAAAAGTGGGCGGATTTGAGATCGGGGGGCTTGCCGGACTGGTTATCGGGGCTGCCGCATGCGGCATTCCGGTGGTCTGCGACGGCCTGATCGCCACGGCCGGCGCCCTGATCGCATGCGAACTCGCACCCGCGGCAAAATCCTACCTGTTTACCAGCCACAAATCCGTGGAGGCCGGCCACGGTTTCATGATCTATCGGCTGGGCATTGCCCCGCTTCTCGATCTGCAGCTGCGGCTGGGCGAAGGCACCGGTGCCGCCCTTGCCATGGAGATCCTGGATGCCGCTACCCGGGTTCTGGCAGAAATCCGGACTTTTGAAGAAGTCCGGATCAGAAATGCCCAGCAGAAATAACCGCGAACACGGATGAAAACCAGGGCCGCTTTTTCCCGGCTTTGTCCGAACCTAATTTGAGCGATTTAGGTTCGAAACCGGCTGAAATAAGCTTGACAAACGAATTTTTTCCTAATAAATAAACCTTTTGAATTTTTAATGGATTGCCCTTTTTCCGGGTTGTCGGCAATGTGATTGGATATAGCCGTCTTATTAGTTAGTTGATTCGTAAAGGTAAACGTCAAACAAAGGAGATTCAATATGGCCGAAATTGGACACGGCGGAAAAGAAATCAAGGAAAGAATCTTTCAGCCAAGCGAAGCCAAGGAAAAGATCAAGGGATTGACCGAAATCCCCGTTCGCAAGCAGATCGCAAATGAAATCATCGACTTGGCCTATGGGTTCTTTTCCCCTCTGGAAGGCTTCATGGGTAAGGCCGATGTCGACGGCGTCGTCAAGAATATGCGCCTGGCAGACGGCACAATCTGGCCGATTCCCATCCTGTTTGATCTTTCAGAAAAAGAAGTGGCGGATTACGGCGTGGCGGCCGGCAAATCCGTTGTCCTGACCTACCAGGGCAACCCCATGGCCCTTTTTGAGGTCGATGAAGTATTTGAATACGACAAGGCGGCCATGTGCAAAGCAGTTTTCGGCACGGACGAGGAAAAGCACCCCGGCTGCAAGAGAACCTATGACTACAAGGACAAGTTCATCGGCGGGAAGATCACCCTGCTCAAAGAACCCAAGATCAACGAACCCTTTGGCCCGTATTTCCTGCCGCCCCTGAAAATGCGGCAGATCATCAAGGAAAAGGGCTGGAGCCGCACCGTGGCCCACCAGACCCGCAACGTTCCGCATACCGGCCATGAATGGCTGATGAAAGGCGCATTTTTCCAGGCCTACGCAGACCTTCCCATTGAAAAGCCCGAGGTGGGCGTGGTGGTCAACGCCATTATCGGCGAAAAGCGCGTCAAGGACTACATTGATGAAGCCATCGTGCTTTGCCAGGACGAACTGGAAAAGGCCGGCTATTTCGGTCCGCACAATCATCTTACAAGCCTGACCTTCTGGGATATGCGCTATGCAGGCCCCAAGGAAGCCATTTTCCACGCGATCCTGCGGACCAATCTGGGCATTACCCATCATATGTACGGCCGGGACCATGCCGGCGTCGGCGACTACTACGGCGCTTATGAGGCCCACCACCTGCTCGACAGCGTCGGCGACGAACTGGACATCACACCGGTCTACTCTATGAACTGGCTGTACTGCCCGGTATGTGCTGAAATCACCAGTGAAGGCCTCTGCAACCACGGTGACAAGCAGCAGAAGTTCAGCGGCACACTGATTCGCAGCATTGTCACAGACGGTGTCAAGCCGCCCCGCCTGATCATCCGGCCAGAAGTCTTTGACCAGATCATGGAATGCGCTGATAAATACGGACAGGGTTCTCCCTTTGTAACAGAAGAATACCTGGAGAAGAGATCCCCGGTCTTTGATATTGAACCCTTATAGACAAAAAACAGCTACAGGAGGTCAACACATGGCAGGGAAAAATCCCATTTATATCTGGATAAATGAAGAACGCTACGCTGAACTGGAAAAGGCAGGCCTGGCCGACTATACCGAGGAAAGACTAGCCGGCCTCAAGGTTCTTGTGGTTCACGCAGACGACGAACAGGCCAAGCAATGCGTCAACAAGTTCGGGGCCAAGCACGACACGTCAACGACCGGCAGCATCGAACTGCTTCCCGCTCACGTCAAGAACAAGATCTACGAAAAGGTTGTTGAAAAACGGAGCCTCGACGTAGTGGGCGATGCGCTGGCAGAGTGCTGAACTTCAGCGCAGACGGCAAAACCATATGCGGGAACAGACCGGGTGATTTTACAAAAATGATCCCGGGCAAATCCGCATATTCAGCAAAATCTTTCGTAAAACCAAAAAAAGGGGGCTTTGAACAAAAGCCCCCTTTTTACATCTGTGGCTTCATGATTGATGGCTTCGCAAAATCGACTTCCAGGGAAATCGCCTTTTCGCGCTCTAACGAAATTGTACTTCGCTGCCCTGACCGCGGCGCGAAAAAGTGGGTTTCCGAGCGGAAATTGAGTCTCGAAGAGGCTCCTGGAGCGAGGAAATTCCTTTTTCGCGGCCGCCGGTCAGCCCCGGAAAATATGGAGAATCTCCATGACCCGGATTTTTGATACCGACAAAAGCCGCATCCTGGATCGTGTCCAGGTCAACATTCCGTTTACCTGGCTTATGGACGCGCAGGCCGGCTGGATGGACGTGTTTATTGAAAGCCGCATCAACCCGGAAATCGGGTTGGATGCCCAGGCCCTGGATCAATACCGGCAATCCGATTTTGCCGCCGTGGCCCGGCGGTTTCATTTAGCCGGTCGCACCGTCACCATCCACGGTCCCTTTCTGGACCTTTCCCCCGGATCCCCGGATACCGAGATCCGTGCGATTACCCGGCACCGGCTTTCCCAGATGATAAAAGCCGCAGACGTGTTCTGCCCGCAAACCATTGTCTGCCATGCCGGCTATGATGAGACCAGATACGGCTTTGTCAGGCAAGCTTGGTATGAAAGAGCCGCTGAGGTATGGAAGTGGGCCGGCAGCGTGCTTGCTGAAAAAGGCATCCGGCTGATGCTGGAAAACGTCTATGAAACCGATCCGGAAGAAATCGGCCGCGTGCTTGAACAGGTCGCAGACGAAAACACCGGGTGCTGCCTGGATGTCGGCCATCTGTATGTCTTCAGCCGCATGCCCCTTTCCGCCTGGCTCGAAAAACTCTCCCCGTATATCGGACAGATCCACCTGCACGACAACCAGGGCCAAAAAGACGACCACATGGGCATGGGCGAGGGAAAAATCGATTTTGCCCCCCTGTTTGACTGGCTCCGCAGTCTGTCGCAAATACCGGTAATAACCCTGGAGCCCCATAACCAGGACGCCCTGGTCACAAGCATCTCGTTTCTCGAAAAACAGGGCTTTCCGCAGGCAAGCTGATGCGGGCCGCGATGCGGGATTACTTTTTAATGCCGTAGCGGGAAATCAACCGCGAAAGATAGGTCCGCTGAATACCCATCTCCCGGGCTGCCTGGCTCTGGTTGCCCCCGGTATTTCTGAGGTTGGCCTCGATGAACTTCTTTTTGAACTCATGGACCGCCTCCTGAAGCGTTTTTCCCACCGGCATCTCGTTAAAGGCGGCATCCGGAGAGCAAAGAATCGGCAGATCCTCCGGTCCGATCTGCTTTCCGCGGCCCATGACCACCGCACGTTCCAGGGCGTTTTGCAGCTCCCGGACATTGCCCGGCCAATCATAGCTCATCATCTTTTCCAGGGCCGCCTCCGATATCTCCAGTGAGGCATATCCCTTTTCCCGCTTAAACATTTCCACGAAATGCCTTGCCAGCAGGGGGATGTCTGACTTTCTCTCCCGCAGTGCGGGCATATGGATTTCCACCACATTGAGCCGGTAATACAGGTCTTCCCGGAATCTCCCGTATTTCACCTCGTCAGCTATGTTCCGGTTGGTTGCGGCGATCACCCGGATATCCACGTTCATCGGCGTATTGCTTCCGAGCCGGTAAAAAATCCCGTCCTGCAGCACGCGCAACAGTTTGGCCTGCATGGATCCGCTCATCTCGGCGATTTCATCAAGGAATATGGTTCCCTGATCGGCCCTCTCGAATTTGCCGACTTTTGCCCCGGTAGCACCCGTGAAGGCACCCTTTTCATGCCCGAAAAGCTCGGCTTCCAGCAGTGTTTCGGGAAAAGCGGCGCAATTCAGTGTCACCAAGTGACGATCGGCCCGGTTGCTGGCCTGGTGGATCAGCCGGGCCAACAGTTCTTTGCCTGTGCCGCTTTCCCCGAGAATCAGGGTGCTGGCCATGGAGTTGGCCACCTGCAGGGCATCGGACACCACCCGTTCAATGGCTTGACTGTTTCCGACGATTTCATGGCTGAGATTGAGTTCCTGCTTCAGGCCGCGATTTTCCAGGTCAACCAGCCGGAACTTCTGCGCATTCTCAATGGCCACGGCCGCAAGCTCGGCAAAAACGCAAATCAGCTCAAGATCGCTTTCCTGGAAGCTGCCGCCGCCCTCCTTGTTGATGAACTCCACCACGCCGATAACCTTTTCTCCGATCTTCAGTGGCACGCATGCAATCGAATAGGTCTTAAACCCGATCTGTTCACTGATCTGCCGGTACCAACGGCTGTCCCGGGATACGTCCCGGATCAGCAAAGGCTCTCCCTGCTGGGCCACGTACCCGGCAATGCCCTCGCCGACCTTCAGGGAGAACTGCTTGACTTCGTTTTTTTTCGCCCCGGTGGCGACCCTGAAATGAAGTTTCTGGGTCTTGGAATCCACGAGCAGCAGGGAACTCGCCTTGGCGCGCATCATGCGGGCACCGGATTCCAGGATCATCTCGAGCAAACGGTTCAGATCCTCCTCCGGCGAGGCACCGGATTCCGCCATTTTCTTTTCCCTGCTTTTTTTGGGTTGGCGCTCTTTCATAAGAATCTCTTGATATGGTGGATCACTTCTGCATGGGGTGCCACCGGGACAATGGGCCGGGACGGCGCGGGCAGCGAGAATCTGGATGCAAACGGCGTTTGCGCCAGTTTGCGGTTATAGGCGGCATGCATCAGATACTCGAGGTTGACCACATCCTCGATATTATAGGCCAGCAGGGTTTCAAGCACCCGCGGATCGCCGCATCTTTCGTATTCATGCCACAAAAGAACGGCGAAATAGCCGTCTACTCCATCAAGGCCATCTCTGCAGAGCCCGAACTGCTTTTCGCACCCCTTTAAACCGCCGCTGTAACCGAGGCTTTTGAGCACGTAGCGCAGGTCCACGTGTCCGTGGCGCAGCCGGATATTAAAAAACCGTTCGATAAACGGCAGATCGAAGCTTTTGCCGTTATAGGTCACCAACAGGTCATAATGCCGGATATCCGCGACAAATTGCGCCAGGTTCTGCCCGTAGACGTAATACCGGATATCTCTGCCGTCATACAGGGCAATGGTGGTAATCCTGTGCGCGTCCCGGCTCATGCCGGTGGTTTCAATATCAATATACGCGGTGCGGTCTCGGAAGTCGGCAAACAGTCGCCACTGCTGATCAGACGGCAGGCGGTCGGCAAAATATCGCGCGCGGCGGCTTTCCAGGGCCTGTTGAGAATCTGTCAGTTCCTGCCGGATACGGGAGATTTTATCCGGGCTGAGCGGGAAATGCGGGGCTTCTGAAAAATCCGGCCAGGTGTGAATGCCGGATTCCCAGAGTCGGGCCTCGGTTTTTTGACCGATGCCGTTTACATGACAGAAAGTATTTTGCAGCATTGATGGACTTCTGCCTTTTGCATTTTTTCATACAGGTTGTATACAAATATACCCGTATCAAAAATAAAATCAATCCGATTCTGTCAGAAACAGCAGTTTCCGGTGAATAATGATGAGGTTGTTATTCTGCTGATTCAGGTTTATCGGTATCGGGATCGGGATCGGTATCGAAATCGACCCCGATACCGAACCCGATGCCGATCAAATTGCGGAAATAATCTAAAAAGGAACTCTTCATATATGCAGGTTCCCACGGCTTGAAAAATTCACCGGGAATTGCTGTGTCAAAAAGCATTTTGAAAACCGACTAACCCTGGCCGCATGGTATCTTCCAGGTATTTGCGCTGACGCTCGAATTCCTGGTCGGTATCTGCCGGAGCAAAACGGATCATATCGCCGTAGCGGATGGTCACCCTGGAAAACGGTTTCGGCACCTGAAACCGATCCCAGGAGTTAAAATACCAGGCCTTTTCGGCAATCACATAAACAGGCACGATGACTGCACCTGCTCCCTGGGCCATGGAAATCGCCCCGTTTTTGACAACACCTGCCGGCCCGCGCGGGCCGTCGAGGATCTGGGCAGCAATTCCGGTTGCATGCAGCCGCCGAACCATCTGCTGCAGTCCTTCCCGGCCGCCCTTGGAGGAAGAGGCGCGAACCACGTGCCAGCCCGTAAGCTCTGCGACCCCGGCAATCATCTCGCCGTCCCGGCTCCGGCTGATCATCAGGCTGGGCCCGTACTTGCGATATCTCCGGTAGTAACGAATCAGTGAAAAAAACTGCTGGTGCCACACGCAGAGCAGCACCCGGCCGCCACCGGCAAGATGGTTCAGCCATGGGCCTTCGTTTTCCACCCGCAGACGCAGGAAAAGCGAATAAATCCGGATAAACCGGTAGATAAACCAGATAAACACCCGGGAACGGAAATTTTTCATCCTTGGCAAATCCCCTGTACGGCAAACGACTGTTTTTTCATGCCGGAGCCGAGATAATTCAAACCACAAAGCGCACAAAGCCCACGAAGAAAAACGCAAAGGCCGATGCTTCGTGTTCTTCGTGGGCTTCGTGGTATATTCAAACGCCAAAGAGGGGGTTTGCGCCCCCTCTTTGCATTTGACCTCAGCGCTGCATCATATTTCAGGTCTTTTTGATCTCGCGTTCCGAATACTCATTGTATGCCATGGCCACGGTCCGGTAGACCAGGTGGGCCAGCTTGGAAAAAGGCAGAAACGCGATCAGGTGAAATACCATCATCAGGTGGATAAAATAAATAAGGTATGTCAGGAACGCCGCATCCGCCAGCCGGGTCAGCTCTGCAAGCATACCGGTCACGCCCAGTCCCAGCACCAGCCACAGCAGATACCAGTCCTTGTAGGTCGAGACCTCGTCGGTCTTGTCCATCCGCTGCTTAATCAAAAGTGCGGCACCGATGATCAGGGCGATGCCACTGACATTGGCCAGGATCTTGATGGGGTTGAGCTGGGAATACGGCCCGTGGACGCCGAAGGCGTAAAGCGTCACGAAAAACACGGCGGTTACAATCAACAAGCCGATAAAGGAAAATAATACCATCATGTGCGGGGTGCCCCGATCGTTGTTCTCACTGCACTGGGAGAACTGCGTGTGATTGAGTATCTTGGGAATCACCCGCACCAGGGCGGACAGAAAGCCCTTGGCATCGATGCTTTCCTTGTCTGTTTTGCCTTCTGCAACCGCGTTTTTGTGAATGTCGCCGATAAACCGCTTCAGGCCCAGGGCAAACACCGCCACCGCCCAGATGCTAAGCGGAATAAACACCAGGTCCACCAGCCAGGTGGAAAAGAACTTGGCATGTGCGATCTCGCCGTGCTCATTGAGCTCGGGAGAAAAATCAAGCAGACCGGTCAGCAGCCCGAGCACGATGAACACAATGGCCGGTACCACGGCCAGCAGCGGCAGTTTCTTCTTGTCATTGACCGCGTTGGCGATACTCTTCGGCGTTGCATATTCCTTGATTGCCATCATCCGGAGTGCAGCCAGCACATCACCGGGCTTGGCGCCCCGCGGACACTCAGTGGAGCAGTCCCCGCAGTTGTGACAGAGCCAGATATCCGGATCTGCCAGCAGCTTATCTTTCAATCCCCAGGAAGCCGCGATCATTTCTTTCCTGGGAAAGGGTTTCCGGTCAGGGGCAATGGGGCACGTCACCGAGCATGTAGCGCATTGAAAGCACTTTTTCAGAGACTCGCCGCCCGTTTCCCGGATCTCGTTTATAAAGTCCACATCTGGTTGAACCAGGTATTTATCCGCCATAATCAAACCTCCTCAATTGGGCTGTTTTCGCATCAATCCTTTTAGAATCCCTTAAACGGGTTCGGCCCCAGTTCCTCGATCTTTTCAACAAAGCCGTTAATGATCTCCGGAATCTTGTCATAGTCGTCAATGGCGACTTCGTACTGTGCCACCCGTTCTTCTTCCAGGGCCAGGCTGGAAAGCGCGTCCCCGATCTTCTGCATCCGGATCTGGGCAAGCTCGCTGCCCTTGACAAAATGGCACTGGTAATCATCACCGTGCTTGCATCCCAGCAGAAAGGCGCCGTCCATGCCCTGGGACAGCGCGTCCTTGATCCAGATCACGTTGACAGAGCCCAGGCAGCGCACCGGAATGATCCGGACATCGGCAGAGAAGGAGTTTTTGTGAAGCCCCAGGATATCCATGGCCGGGTAGGCATCGTTTTCGCAGACCAGGCCCAGAATCCGCAGGGGCGGCTCGTCATAGTCGTCTTCCGAGGGCACCTCGATGGATTTGACCTGGGAGCCGATGCTGTCGATGCTGTAATCGGCAAAATTGATGATCCGTTCCGGGCAGGCGCCCATGCAGGTTCCGCATCTGCGGCACCGGGTGGGATTGGGCTTTGGCGTTCCCTTTTCATCGTCGTCAATAGCGCCGAACGGGCATTCATCCGTGCACCGCTTGCACTGGGTGCAGCGCTGGAAGAAAAAGTCCGGGAAGCTCATGTCTCCGGAGCGCGGATGGACGGAAATACCGCGGTTAACGCACTCGAGGCACTGAATGGCCTTGAGCGCGGAACCGCTGGCGTCTTCCATGCACTCTTCCACGTTCAGTGCCCGTCGCACGCCCCCGGCGCTGTAAATCCCGGTTCTCTGGGTCTCATAGGGAAAACAGATAAAATTGGAATCCGCGTACCTGTCAAAAATGTCGTTGTCCCGGAATCCCGGGCCCTGGCGATAGGCCAGATTGACGGTGGGGTCGTCATATGTCACCGGCAGCATGCCGGTGCCCAGCACCACCAGATCGGCATTCACGCCGATATTCTCACCCAGCAGGGTGTTTTGGGCGGTAACCGAAAGCCCGGACCCGTTTTTCTCCACAGCTGTAATATCGCCCTTGCTCATGAAGATGCCGGGATCCTGCTGGGCGGCCTTGTAGAAATTCTCCGTCAGGCCCGAAGTGCGCATATGCTGGTAGAAAATATAGGCCTTGCCGTCGGGATAATCCTCGCGCACGTACTGGGCCTGCTTTAAGGCCACCATGCTGGTCACCACGCCGGTATAGGGGAAATCCGCGTCCTGCCCGTTTCCGGGGCTCTGGATGAATACCACGTTTTTGGCTTCCCTGCCGTCAGACGGCCGGGTGACCCTTCCGGCTGCAGCCATTTCCTCGAACCGGTAATTGGTGATCACGTCCGGGGTCGCGCCCCAGCCCAGGTGCGGGAACTCGTCGTCCTTGGGCTCATACGGCCGCCACCCGGCGGCCAGAATGACCGCGCCGAACTTCTCGCCGTTGGGATCCAGGGTAAGAATATCGCGGCGGCCCTCGTTGTACTCCCGGTATTTTTCCATGAGGGCTTCGGCCTCAAGCTCCTTGCCGTTTTCATCCACCCGCATTTCCTCGGGCAGGGGATAGGGCACGTCAAACTCGATTTTCTCGCCCGGCTTCTTGAGCGTCACCGTAAAATCGCCCGGCTGTCCGGCAATGCGTGCCACCACCGTTTCGGTGCGAATATCGATTTTGGGGTGATCCTCCACCGCCTTGATCTTATCTGCCACCATCGGCGGGATCAGCTCCTCGTAGGGCGGCTGCAGGGGCAGCTGCTTGCGCCACTTGGCCGCATGCCCGCCAAGCTTGCCCGTTTTTTCCACGATGGTCACTTCATAGCCGGTATTGGCCGCATCCAGGGCCGCGCTCATGCCCGTGATGCCGCCGCCCATGACCAGGATCTTTTTGCTCATGGTTTCCAGCAGGTACGGCTCGGGCAGCTTCACCTTCTCGACCCGAGCCATGCCCATGCGCACGTAATCTTCGGCCATCATCTGGACGCGGTCGAAATTCTCCTCGTCCTGCTTTTCTTCTTCTGTAAGCATGGGAAACTGATCCCTGGGATGGCTCCATACAACGCCTTCGCGAAGATTGACCCGTTCGACGATGCAGCCTTCGAACTTGAAGGTGTTGTAGTTGACGCGGCGGGAGCAGGCGGCAATCACCAGGGTGTTTATCCCGTTTTCCTCCATGTCTTTCTTGATAAAGTCCACGCCCTCCTGACTGCACAGAAAACCATGAGTCTTGCAGGGCAGTGCCTCTTCCTCGACCACATCGCATATTGCATTTATATCCAAGGCATCGCCGATGCCGCATCCTTTACAAACATAAACGCCGTATTTTTTACTCATGATTTAACCTCCTACCGCTTCACCATGGTTTGAATCGCCTTTAAGGCAATACCGGTCGCATTCTGATTGGACATCATGACATCGGCTGGCCGGTTGGCGCATCCGGTGGCAAACATGCCGCCCTTGTCCAGGTCGTTGATGATGAAGCCGTCTTCCGTGTATTGCAGGTCCGCGGCAGGCAGCTTGGCGTTGACGGCAGTGGGCTGCATGCCCGTGGCCAGGACAACCATATCCACGGTCTGATGAAGCTTTTCGCCGCTGATGGCGTCTTCTGCCACCACCGTAACTTTGCCGTTGCCGCCGTCCTCGACAGCTGCAACCTTGCCCTTGACGAACTCGACGTTTTCATCGGATTTGACATTTTCATAAAATCGTTCATACCGGTACCCCGGGGTTCGCAGGTCAATATAGAAGATATAAACCTTGGTGTCGGGATACTGTTCCCGGATATAGGTGGCATGCTTAAGCGATGCCATGCAGCAGATATAGGAACAATACGGCAGGTGGTTTTCATCCCGGGATCCCGCGCACTGGACAAAGGCCACGCTTTCAGGCGCCTTGTTATCCGACGGGCGCAGGATCTGTCCCTTGGAGGGGCCGTTGGGCGCGGCCAGACGCTCGAGCATCATGTTGGTAACGATGTTGGGGTACTGGCCGAATCCCAGGTTGTCAAGTTTTGCCGCATCATAGGGCTCCCAGCCGGTGGCCCACACGATTGCGCCCACGTTAAAATCCACGGTCTTGGGCTGCATCTCCAGGTCCACGGCGTCATACGGGCAGGCGTCCTTGCAGCGCTGGGCGTCCTCGGTGCCGATGATCTGCGGGGAAATCACGTACCGTGCGGGAAAGGCCATTTCATGCGGCAGATAGGCGCCCTTGGACTTGTCTATGCCGAAGTTGAATTCATTGGGGATCTCGGTCTTGCAGGCATCTTCACACTCGCCGCAGCAGGTGCAGTTTTCATTGACATAGCGGGGATTGAGCTTGATGCTCACGTTGTAATTGCCCGGCACGCCCTCCACCTTTTCCACGTCTGCCAGGGTGAAAAACTTGATTCTCGGATTGTCCTTGATCCGGCGGAAATTGATTTCCAACCCGCAGGTCGGCGGGCACAGTTTGGGAAAATACTGTTTTAACTGTGAGACCCGCCCTCCCAGGTAGGGATTTTTTTCTACGATAAAGACTTCGTAGCCCACTTCCGCGGCTTCCAAGGCCGTGGTCAGGCCGCTGATACCGCCGCCGACCACCATGATGCTTCCGCTAAACGGGGCTCCTTGTGCTTCACTCATGCTGTCCCTCCGTTCTTATAGGTTCGATTCGGTTAACCGTTTATATATGCAACAACCCTCGTGTATGGTTTTTGTTCGGGTGCTGTGTATACTTTGCCCCCCCTGAAGCGGCCAACTCGAGTCCGGAAAAATCGCCTGTCAGGCTCCCGGCAGATTCCGCCGGTCTCCAGCTTGCAGTTTCAGACCGAAAAGGGTTTAATTTTACCTAAATTGAGCGATTTTCAAGTTTGCCGCAGATACAAGAAAGATGCAGACTTGCTATAGTCAACAATGAATTGCTTTTAAAAATCTGAAACGCTCAATTTAGGTTTTAATAAAAACCTCCAGATGTCAGGATGACACCTGGAGGTTTTTTTATTAACCGCCGATCATGCCCGCCGCCTTATGCGCTGGGAATGACCTGGATATAATCCCGCTTGAATGTATCCCATTTCTGGGCGCTGGGATCATACTTGGAGTTGGTGAAGCAGAACCAGTTCTCGTCATCCTGGTTGGGATAGTCCGCCTGATAGTAGAAACCGGGATACCGGGTTTCCTTGCGGAACTGGATGTGGCGCAGGTGGGATTCCACCGTCCAGATGCGGTGATAGATCTCCCATGCGCGCATCAGTTCGTGCAGGTCACCGGCTGCCAGTTTCTCGCAGTCTTCGCGCATGACTTCCAGCATGTCCATGATGATTTCGAGGTTCTTGTTGGTGGTTTCATAGAAGGTTGCCGTACCGGCACCGTACTCGTGGGTGGCCTTCATCAGCCGGTACATCATGCCTTCGGGCTTGATGTAGCTCGGGTTGATGTCTTCGGCCGTGGTATACTCATAGTTGTCCAGATAGGTCCGGACCGGCTTGTAGACCATGTCCACGATCTCGTCCTTGCTCAAAGGCAGTTCAGGACTGAAGTCGGAGTGGTCTTTTGCATAGCGCACCATCTGCTTGGCGGCCATCCGTCCCTCGGCGTGGGAGCCGGAAGAGAACTTGTGACCGGAGCAGCCCACGCCGTCGCCGGAGGTGAACAGGCCGTTGACCGTGGTCATCCGGTTGTAGACCTTGCCGTTGTCCGCCTTGATCTTGAAGGCATCCGGGACCCAGTCATAATCCGGGCCGGAGACCCAGAGCCCGCAGCAGCCGGAATGGGATCCCAGCAGATAAGGCTCGGTGGGCATAATCTCGGAGTTCTTCTTCTCCGGTTCCGTGTTGGTGGCGCACCACAGGTTGGCCTGGCCGCAGGTCATGTCCAGGAAGTCTTCCCATGCCTCGGACTCGAGGTGCTTGAGTTCCTTCTTGTCCAGAGACTTGCCGATTTCGGCCAGGGCGGTGACCGTGTCCATGATAATCGGACCACGGCCTTCCTTCATTTCAAAGAGCATCAGGTGGTTGCGCAGGCAGGTCGGAGTGATGGCTGCGTTGCCGTAGGGCGCATAGTTTTCCAGCTCCTTCTTGGCGGCATCGCTGTTGACGTAAGCTTCTCCCAGACCGTTTAATGCCTTGGCCTTGAAGAGCAGGAACCATGCGCCGACCGGGCCGTAGCCGTCCTTGAAGCGCGCCGGGGTGAACCGGTTTTCCATCATGGAAAGCTCTGCGCCGACCTTCATGCACAGGGTATAGGTGGAACCGGAGTTCCATACCGGGTACCATGCACGGCCCTTGCCTTCACCCACCGAACGGGGCTGGTAAATGTTGACCGCGCCGCCGCAGGCCACCATCATGGTCTTGGCCTTGATGATGTAAACCTTGTTTTCGCGCACGGAAAAGCCGACCGCGCCGGAAATCTGGTTGTCCTTGTTTTTGTCGAGCAGCAGTTCAACGATGAAAACCCGCTCCAGGATATTGTCCTCGCCGAGCGCCTTTTTGGCGGCTTCGGCAACGATCCGCTTGTAGGATTCGCCGTTGATCATGATCTGCCACTTACCGGTGCGTACCGGCTGGGCGCCGGACTTCAGGGTGCCCTGCTTGAGACCCTTTTTTCCGTCCAGGTTCTTGCCTTCCGGGGATTTCTTCCAGATCGGCAGGCCCCATTCCTCGAACAAGTGAACCGAGTCGTCCACGTGGCAGCCCAGATCGAAGATCAGGTCTTCGCGGACAATGCCCATCAGGTCGTTTCTGACCATGCGGACGTAATCATCCGGGGTGTTATCCCCGAGATAGGTGTTGATTGCGGAAAGCCCCTGGGCAACCGCGCCGCTGCGCTCCAGTGCTGCCTTGTCCACAAGGAGCACGCTTTCGTTGTCGGCCCATTTCTTGACTTCAAAGGCAGAGCCACAGGCAGCCATGCCACCGCCCACAATCAGAATATCAACTTCTCTTTCTTCAACTTCCGGATCCCTTACGGCCTTGCGTTCACCCTTGGGTTTATTCGGTAATGCCATGTTATATCCTCCTTAAAAGATCAAATCTGTTTTAATTAAACGTCTCCATTCGGGCGGTTGTGTTATACAGTCGCCTGGGGCTTGGGAACCTGATAGCCCTCTGCTTCTTCAGTGGCCAGCAGATCGCTTTCCAGATCCTTGCCTTTGAGGTCCTCATAGGCGTTGGCGTCGCCTTCGGGGGTGGTCCGAATGGGGAACTTAAACCGCTTGACCTGGCCGTTGCGGAACTTGCAGGTCCACATGACATCCTCCGTGCCCAGCATGGGATAAATGCTGCTGCCCAGGGGGACGAAATCGGAATAGCCGCGCACCTCAATGGCCTGGGTGGGGCAGATTTTCACGCAGGAAAAGCATTCCCAGCACTGGTCCGGTTCTTGGTTGTAGGCCTTCATCGTGTTGGGTTCAAGCACCATCAAATCATTTGGACAGATGTACTCACATGCTGTCTTTTCACCGCCTTTGCAGCCGTCGCATTTTTCGGTAATCACGAAACTTGGCATTATCTACCTCCTGATTGTCAATTGTTAGTGAATCACAATTTCTCCACTAAATTCATGTTGATATTCTGATTTTTCCCTTGTGAGCCGTGAGCACCTCCTTTCTCATCTCACACTTGCCAGATCATTTTCTTGATTCTTATATAATCCGTCCCGTCGCATCTCTGGGGTTGCAGCCGGGAAAACCCTGCAAAGGCAGGCCCCGCCGCTGGGCGGCCTTAAATCCGAAAAACAGATATTTGTTTTAAAATCACCACGATACCCGCCCACCATCTGCAAAGTAGTTTATTTAACACCCGCCCTTTTTATTGTCAAGAGATTTCGACATGGGATTTCCGGGGCAAATCCGCCGGGTTAGCGCCTGTTCTTTCGCCCAAGATATGGATGCACCTTTTCTTTTATACACAATATGTTGAAACGCTTCTCAGCTGCCGCCTTTTATATATACGCGCGGGATTCGGGAAGAAATCCTTGATAACACCTCATAATTAATCGTGTCCAGCGTACCCGCTACTGACTCCACCGGGAGATCGCCGTCTGCGTCCCTGCCGAAAACCAGCGCCGCATCCCCGCACGCCACCCCCGGAATGTGGCCCACATCCAGCATGGTATGATCCATGCAAACCCGTCCGATCACCTGGGCCCTGTAGCCCCGGACCCGCATGAACCCCCGGGAGGACAGCAGCCGGAAGAATCCGTCCGCATACCCGATGGGCACGGTTGCGATCAGGGTGTTTTCCATGGTCTGCGCGGTCCATCCATAACTCACCTTGAAACCGGGACCCACCCGCTTTAAATGCACGATCCGGGCGCGCACCGTCATGGCCGGGGTGAGGCTCACCCCGCAGCCTTCGGTTTCCTGTGACGGATAATGCCCGTATATGCTGATGCCGGGGCGGATCATGTCCAGATGGGTTTCGGGCATTTCCATGGCAGCCGCGCTGTTGGCCGCGTGCCGCACCGAAAACACGATCCCCTGCCGGCGGAGCCGGGAGAGGATCTGCTCAAAGATCGCAAACTGCCCCCTGGCATCGGATTTGTCCGCGCTGTCGGCAGTGGCAAAATGGGTGTATATGCCTTCTGCCGCCAAGCCCTGCAGTCCGCATATGGCCGCAACCTCGTCTGCCGCGTCGGAAAAACCGTTTGCGCCGTCCGGCGGCACGCCGAGCACGCCGAGTCGCCCCATGCCGGTATCAATATTGATATGCACCCGCAGGCGGGCGCCCGCGGCAGCGGCCCGGACCGAAAACGCTTCGGCGTCTGTAAAGGATGAAACCGTCTGGATCAGGTCATGTTCCAGGAGCTTGCGGGTGAGGCCCGGCGGGGTGTGCCCGAAGATCAGGATCTGGCTCTGGATTCCGGCATAACGAAGCTCCAGGGCCTCCCCGATTCTGGCCACCGCCAGGCAGTCCGCGCCTTCGGCCAGCACCTGCCGGGCCACGGCGACCGCCCCGTGGCCGTAGCCGTCTGCCTTTACCACCGCCATCAGCCGGGTTGCCGAAGACAAAGCACCCTTTAGCGCGCGCACATTATGCGCAACCGCACTTAGATCGATCTCGGCCCAAACATCATAGGGGATCAAGGCGCACTCCGTAACAATATTCTTGACCAACGGTTATTATGTTTCCCTTCATGGTGGTAACCACCCATAAATCCGAATATCGAAACACGAAATCCGCGCGAAGCATCCCATCGGGATAAACAGAAAAAGCGAAAGCCATCCTTTTTTTCGAATTTCGATATTCGGATTTCGAATTTCCCCTCACAGCGGGCGATCCATGCTTCGATATCCCACGGCCTCCAGGACATGCGGCGGCCGGATATCGGCCTGGCCGGCCAGATCTGCGATGGTGCGGGCGATCTTCAAAATCCGGTGATAGGCCCGGGCCGAAAACCCGAGCCGCTCTGCGGCACTCTCCAGGATGCCGGCCGATTCGCTGTCGGTTGCACAATACTTTTTAATGTGGCGGCTTTTCATTGCCGCATTGGTCTTGATCCGGGTCCTTGCAAATCGCTTTTCCTGGGCGGTGCGCGCCGCTGTGACCCGGGTGCGGATCTCTGCCGAGGGCTCTCCGGGTGTGGCCGATGCCAGGTCCGCATATGCCACAGCCGGCACCTCCACGTGAATATCGATCCGGTCGAGCAGCGGGCCTGAAACCCGGGTGCGGTATCTGGAAATCTGCGCCGGCGTGCATCGGCATTCATGGGCCGGGTCCGTGTAATACCCGCACGGACATGGATTTAAAGCCGCAATCAGGGTAAAATCCGAGGGATAACTCAGAGCAGAAGAAGCGCGCGAAATGGTCACCAGCCGCTGCTCCAGGGGCTGGCGCAGCACTTCGAGCACGGATTTTTTGAATTCCGGCAGTTCATCCAAAAACAGGACCCCGTTATGGGCAAGGCTGACCTCTCCGGGCCGGGGCACATGCCCCCCGCCGATCAGGCCGGCATCAGATACGGTGTGATGCGGTGCCCGAAACGGCCGCCGGGTCACCAGCGCCTGTCCTTTGTCCAGCAGGCCCGCCACGCTGAAAATCTTGGTGGTCTCGATGGCTTCGTCAAAGTTCATGGGCGGCACGATCCCCGCAAATCTTCTTGCCAGCATGGTTTTGCCCGACCCGGGCGGGCCGATCATCAGGACGTTATGGTTCCCGGCCGCGGCAATCTCCAAAGCCCGTTTCACATGCGCCTGCCCGGAAACCTCGGAAAAATCCGCCCCTGTATCCGGATCCGGTTCAAATGCTTTTGTTTCAAGGGGATGCGGGGCGATATCGCGCTCCTGGCGCAAAAAATCCACCGCCTCTGAAAGGCTGGCCACCGGGTAAACCGCCAGGCCGTCGACCACCGCGGCCTCCCGGCGGTTCTCATAAGGCACCAGGACACCGGAGAATCCCGCCTCCTTTGCCGCCAGCGCCACGGGCAGCGAACCGGTCACCGGCTTGATGCGCCCGTCTAAGGCCAGCTCTCCGAGCAGCACGTATGGATCCGCCGCCCCGTCCGGAATAATGCCCGCAGCCCCGAGAATCCCGGCTGCAATGGGCAGATCAAATCCGGTGCCGCCCTTGCGGATATGGGCCGGGGCCAGGTTCACGGTAATCCGGTCATCCGGGAAATCGTAGCCGCAGTTGACCACGGCGGATTTGACCCTTTCCCGGCTTTCCCGGACCGCGGCCTCGGGAAGCCCCACCGTGGAAAAAGCGGGCAAACCGCGGGCGATATCGACTTCCACTTCCATGAGCAGCCCGTCAACGCCGCTCACCGCCCCGGTAAAGACTTTGAATAACACGCCACTTCCTTTCGCAATCCAGCTGTGAATAAGGCTCCATCCTGATGCCGAAACAATTCCGAGGCACTATAGCAAAGCCGGCTTTCGGGAACAATTGAAAAATCCGAAGCAGCAGGTTATAAGGAAATTATACAGAATCGCCGCAATATCACGGAAAATACAAAGGCGCCGCCTATGCCTGAAAATCATCCCTGGAAAATTCTGCTCATTGACGATGAGCCCAGCATCCGCAAGGTCACGGGCATCGCCCTGGAGGATGCCGGCTACCGGGTTCAAACCGCCGAGGACGGGGAAAAGGGCCTGGCGGCATGCCGGGAGTTCGCCCCGCACATTGTCATCACCGACATCCGGATGCCGAAAATGGACGGCATGGCCGTACTCGAATCCGTCAAAAATGAATTTCCCGAAACCGAGGTGATCGTGGTCACCGCCTACGGGGAAATGGACGTGGCCATCCGGGCGCTTCAGCTTGACGCCTCGGATTTCATCACCAAGCCGGTCCACGATGATGCTCTTCACGTTGCAGTGCAGCGGGCCATGAAACGATACCGGGACAAAAAACAGCTTGCCGACTACACACGTTTTCTGGAAGAAGGCTGGAACCAGACAACCCGGGAACTCATGGAGGCCTTTCATTTTGAAAACAGCCTGATTGAAAGCTCCATGGACGGAATCGTGGGCTGTGATGCAGAAGAAACCATCATCACCTACAACAAGAGCATGGAATCCATGCTCGGCTACACAAAAAGCGAAGTGATCCGCAGCAAAACCCTCTCCGGACTTTTTTCGCCAAGGGATTACCAGCAGCTCAAGTCTGACATGGCCGGCAACGGATTCGGCGGGGAAAACCGGCTGTTTGTCTATGAAACCACGCTTCTGACCAAATCCGGCAATCACCTGCCGGTCCAGGTATCTGCCGCCACCATTATCCTCGAGACCGGACCGGCCGGGCTGGTGCTGTTTTTCCGGGATTTAAGGGAAATCCGGCGCCTGGAACGCGAAATGGAGGACCAGGCCAAAATCCTGCATCAGGACAAGATGATGTCTTTGGGGCGGCTGGCTGCCAGCGTGGTGCACGAGATCAACAACCCCCTTTCCGGGATCCTCAATTACGTCCGCCTGATGATACGGATTCTTTCGAGAAAGGAACTCGATGATCAGAGCCGGCAGCGGTTTTCCACCTACCTGTCGATCGTGGAAAGCGAAACCGACCGGTGCTGCCGCATCGTATCCAATCTGCTGACCTTTTCCAGAAAGTCGCCGGCCGAGTTCGCCCCGGTTTCCGTGCAGGCCTTAATTGACCGCTGCGTTCTGCTAAGTCAGCACAAACTGACCCTTTCCAATATCGAGCTTCACTATCACACCGCGGAAAACACACCGCAGGTGCATGGCGATATCAATCAGCTGCAGCAATGCCTGATCAACCTGATTTTCAACGCAATTGATGCCATGCCCGACGGCGGCCGCCTGGAGATCAAAGCCGGATATGATGCCGCAGCCCGCAGGGTTACCATTTCCGTGACAGACACCGGCACGGGGATTTCCGAAACAGATCTGCCCCGCATTTACGAACCGTTTTACACCACCAAGCAGGAGGGCTACGGGGTGGGCCTCGGGCTTTCCACGGTTTACGGGATCATGGCCGCCCACGGCGGCACTGTTGATGTCCGCTCCGCCCCGGGCAAAGGCACCACGTTTTATCTGCACCTGCCTGCCGGATGATGCAGGAACGGTTAATTATTGTTGTATCTTTGCAACAATTTATTGGAAAGATACAACAATAATATGCAACACCTTAACCCACCAATAAAATACAAGATTGCAACACCTGCAAAATCAACCGTTGCATTTCCAAAACACGCCGCCCTGCCTGTCTTTTCATAAAACCAGCAATAACAAACAGTTATGCTTTACGAAAACATGGCATGTTTCGTGCAAATTGGTTTATACGACATGCCGTTTCAAAAGGCATATTTTCTTTCCTGCCATCAAAAAGGAGTCGGCTGTGACTTCTGATGCGCACCGCAAAACCGTTCTCATTGTCGATGATGATCCCGACGTCCGCCTGTTTGTCTCCGGTTTGATGAAAAGCTCCGGATACCGGCCCGTCAGTGCGCAGGACCGTCAGCACGGCCTGGACAAGGCCCGCACCGAACAGCCCGACTGCATCATTTTAAACTGCACCATGGGCGGAGAAGACGGCATGTCACTTTACAAGAGCTTAAAAACCCGGAGCGATCTGCAACACATCCCGGTTGTAATGGTTTCACCGGTTTCCAGAGAAGTCATCGGCCAGCACTGGATGCTTCGCCACGGATCGGTCACCGGGCCGGAGGCTTACCTCCAGTCGCCTCCGGAAGCCGGGAGCATCGTGCGCGTGGTGGGTGAACTTATCGGAGCCCGGCACGCAACGCATCCGGGAAAAGAAAAATAAACGGCAGCAAAAAGGGCATCGCCATGACCAAAGCCATTGCTCCCCAAATATCGGCAGAACCCCGCATTGGTTTCTATATCTGCCATTGCGGCATCAACATCGCCTACAAGGTCCGGGTCCAGGAGGTTGCGGCCTGGATGGCAACCCAGGCAAATATCGTCATATCCCGGGATTACAAGTTCATGTGCTCGGATCCGGGCCAGGAAATGATTGAAACCGACATCCGCGACTACGGATTAAACCGGGTGGTGGTGGCCTCCTGTTCTCCCCGGCTGCACGAGAAGACATTTCAGGGTGTTTGCAGCAAGGCGGGCATCAACCCCTATCTTTTCCAGATGGCCTCTGTGCGGGAACAGGTCTCCTGGGTGACCGCGGATGAAGACGAGGCTACCCAAAAAGCCAAAAGCCTGGCAGCCGCAGCGGTCAACCGGGTCCGGTTTCACCGTCCCCTGCAGACCCGGGAAGTCGGGGTTCACCCGGATACAGTGGTCGTGGGCGGCGGAATCGCCGGCATGCAGGCGGCCCTCGATATTGCCGCAGGCGGCAAAAAAGTCTACCTGGTGGAAAAAGACACCACCATCGGCGGCCACATGCTCCAGTTTGACAAGACCTTCCCCACGCTGGACTGCGCGGCATGCATCGGCACACCCAAAATGGTGGACGTGGGCCAGCACCCCGACATCGAGCTGCTGTCCTACAGCGAGGTTGAATCCGTATCCGGCTATATCGGCAATTACACCGTAAACGTACGCAAGCATCCCAGATACGTCAGAGAGGATGCCTGTACCGGGTGCGGGCAGTGCGTCGAAAACTGCCCGGTCACCATGGCAAGCGGCTGGGATGCGGGCATCGGCACCCGCAAGGCCATTTACCGCAGCTTTCCCCAGTCCGTGCCCATTACCTTCTGTATAGACAAAAAGGACCGGGCGCCCTGCGTTTCGGCATGCCCGGCCCACGCAAACGTCCAGGGATACGTCCAGCTCATCGGGCAGGGCAAGTATGAAGCCGCCCTGCGGCTGATCATGGAAAAAATCCCCCTGCCCGGCGTGCTGGGGCGGGTCTGCCCGCACCCCTGCGAAACCCGCTGCCGCCGCCAGGAAATCGATGCATCGGTTTCCATCCGGGAACTGAAACGATTTGTCGCAGATGCCGTGGATCTCGATTCCCTCCCACTGCCGGAAATCACCCCGAGGCAGGAAAAAGTGGCGGTTATCGGTTCCGGTCCAGCGGGCCTGACCGCGGCCTGGGACCTGGCTCTGGCCGGATTTCAGGTGACAATCTTCGAGTCCATGGACCAGCTCGGCGGCATGCTCAGATACGGAATTCCGGACTACCGGCTGCCGCCCGAGGTTCTGGACCGGGAAATCGCATATCTGCTTAAAACCGGAATTACTGCCAGAACCGGCCATCGCCTCGGCCGGGAGATCACCCTGAAATCCCTGGAAGACGATGGATTTTCCGCCGTTTTTATCGGCACCGGCGCAAGCGGGGGCAAAATCCCGGGCATCTCCGGGCAGGATGCCGAAGGGATTACGGATGCAGTGGAATTTTTGCGCCGGGTCAATGCCGGCGACACGACCCGCCCCGGCACACAGGTGACGGTTCTCGGGGGAGGCAACGTGGCCGTTGATACCGCCCGTTGCGCCCTGCGGCTGGGCGCGGACCGCGTTACCATCGTATACCGCCGGGACCGCGGGGAAATGCCCGCATTTGCAGATGAAATCACGGAAGCCGAAAAAGAGGGCGTCGGGCTGGAAGTGCATGCCGCACCAAAAGGGATTATCACCGAAGACGGCAAGGTTTTCGGCCTGGAATGCATCCGCACCCGGCCCGGGCCGCCGGATGAAAGCGGCCGCCGCAGGCCTGAACCGATTGACGGCTCCGGGTTTTGCCTTTCCTGCAATGCGGTCATCAGTGCCATCGGCCAGCAGGTTCTCGCCGACTGGGAGGATGCCGGCATCTGCCTGGAATGTGACGCAGGCAGCCGAATTATCATTAACCCGGAAACCATGCAAACCTCTATCCCCCATGTGTTTGCAGCCGGAGACGCGGTAACCGGCCCGGCCACAGTCGTCGAGGCGGTAGCCGCCGGACACCGGGCCGCAGACAGCATCCGGCAATACATTGAAGACCCGGAATCCCTTGCCGCGGATGCAACCGCCCCGGAAACTGCAAAACCGGAACCCGGCGACTGGACGCCCCTGCCTGAAAAAGTTGAGCCCTGTGTCCGGGCCGAGGCCCCGGAACTGCCGCTGCAGGACCGTACCTGCGGATTTGACGAGGTCTGCACCGGCCTGACTGCTGAGCAGGCGGCATATGAAGCCCAACGCTGCATCAACTGCGGCGGCTGCTGCGAATGCATGGAATGTGTAAAGGCCTGTGAGGCCAACGCCATTGATCATACCATGCGGCCCGAGGAAAAAGAAATCCGGGCGGGAAGCATCATCCTGGCCACCGGATATGATCTGCTGGATCCCGCTTCCATGCACCAGTACGGCTACGGCCGCTATCCCAATGTGTTTACCAGCCTGGAATTCGAACGCCTCAGCAACGCCACCGGCCCCACGGGCGGGCAGATCATGATTCGCGATGCGAACTGGGAATTTTCAAAACCGCCCGAAAGCGTAGCCCTGCTTCACTGCATCGGCAGCCGGGATGCCAATTACCACGAATACTGCAGCCGGGTCTGCTGCATGTATGCACTCAAGTACTCCCACCTGATCAAGGAAAAAGTGGGGCATCATGCGCAGGTATATGAGTTTTACATTGACATGCGCTGCTTTGGCAAAAACTACGAGGAGTTTTACAAGCGATGCCAGCAGGAGGGCACGGTTTTTATCCGGGGCAAGGTGGCTGAAATCACGGACGAGGCCCGAAGCCCGGAGGAGGAAGGCAAACTCGTGGCAATCGGCGAGGACACGCTGCTGGGCCGGCAGGTCCGGGTGCCGGTGGACATGGCCGTGCTTTGCGTGGCCATGGAGGCACGGTCCGAGGCCGCAGAAGTTGGCCGCATTTTCGGCATTTCCCAGGGGGCGGACGGGTTTTTCCTGGAATCGCATCCCAAGCTGGGGCCGATGGATACGCCCACAGACGGGGTCTTTGTGGCCGGGGCCTGCCAGTCGCCAAAGGACATTCCCGACACCGTGGCCCAGGCCTCGGGCGCGGCAGCCAAATCCCTTTCCCTGACCTCCCGCGGGCGGGTGACCATTTCCTCGATGATCTCGCATATTGATCCGGATATCTGCATTGGCTGTCAGACCTGCATCGATCTGTGCCCCTACGGGGCCATTGAATATGACGCCCGCCGGGGGGTATCGGTGGTCAACGAGGCGCTGTGCAAGGGATGCGGGAGCTGCTCGGGTTTTTGTCCCAGCGGGGCCGCGCGCGTGCGCCATTTTCAGAAAAAACAGCTTCTGGCTGAATTTGACGGCCTGATGGATGCCATTGCCGAACTCGGGGTTTAAAAAATTCGAATATCGAAATCCGAAATTCGAATTCAATCGGAAAAAGTTCATATATCGATACGCAAGCATGACGCATAAGAAACAAAACACGCAAAGCGAGCATACACCATGGAAGAACAATTTGATCCCGTAATTGTCGCGTTTGTCTGCAACTGGTGCACCTACACGGCCTCCGACCTGGCCGGCACCTCCAGGCTGGGATATCCCAAGAACATCCGGCTCATCCGGGTGATGTGCACCGGCATGGTGGACACCCAGTACATCATCAAGGCGTTTCTCGAGGGCGTGGACGGCGTGCTGGTCTCGGGATGTCATCCCGGCGACTGCCATTACATCAACGGCAACTTCAAGGCCCGGCGCCGGATGAAGCTGTTGAAAACCATCCTGCCGCAGTTCGGCATCGAGGAAAATCGGCTCCGGCTGACCTGGATCGGGGCCAGCGACGGCATCGCCTTTGCCGAAACCATGCAGCGGCTGGTCGATCAAATCAGGGAACTCGGGCCGAATCCGGCCCGGCTGCAGAATGTCACTTAAACCGGGAGACCGCATATGTCCCGCACAGCGGATATCAACATCGGAGACAATCAGATCGGCGAAACAATCGGAGAATTTTTGAAAAAAATCCTGGAAAGCGATGAAGTCGCCGCCGTGCTGACACCGCACCGCCCGGCGGAAAAAGACATGATCCTGCCCAGGCTGATTACCGACGCCGAACACCTGCAGGGCGCAGAACCTGTGTCCCCGGCTTTTGCCGTGAACTCGGCGCGCCTGGTTTCCAGGCTGACCCGGCAATCTCCCGGCGGCACCATTGCAGCCATTCTTCGGCCCTGCGAAATCCGGGCATTTGTCGAACTGGTCAAGCTCAACCAGGGCAGCACCGAGAACCTGATCATAATCGGCACGGACTGCCCGGGCGCCCTGCAGAACGCGGACTTTTTTGCTTTTGCGGAAAAACACGGAGACAAGGCAACCGCGCGTTTTCTGGAAACCGCATTTTCCGATGACCAAGCATCGGCCGAAGATCTGCAGATCGCCCCGGCCTGCCGCGCATGCACCTGGCCCACACCGGATGGTGCAGACCTGGCCATTGGCCTGTTCGGCCTGCAGCCGGGCCCGAAAATCCAGGTATATGCACAGACCGAAAAAGGCGCGGCCCTGCTGGAAAAACTGGGCATGGAAGCGGCACAGGCCGATGAAAAGCGCCAAACCGCAGTCGAAGAACTGGTTTCCCGCCGCAGTCAGGCCCGGCAGGAAATGATCGAACAGACCCGCGGGGCCACAGACACCATGGAAAAGCTGGCGGACTATTTTTCCCGGTGCATCAACTGCTACAACTGCCGCACGGCCTGCCCGGTCTGCTACTGCCGGGAATGCGTTTTTGCCACAGACGTTTTTGACCACGAGCCGGTGCAGTACATGAAATGGGCCGGCCGCCGGGGTTCGGTGAAAATGCCCACAGATACGCTGTTTTTCCATCTCACCCGCATGGCCCATATCAGCACGGCGTGCGTGGGCTGCGGCCAGTGCGCCAACGTCTGCCCGAGCAGCATCCCCCTGGCAGAGCTGTTCATATCGGTTGCCGAACAGACCCAGTCGGCATTCGGCTACCAGGCCGGAAGAAGCCTTGACGAACAACCGCCCCTGGCAGTGTTCCAGGAGGATGAATTCCAGGAAGTCGTGGGGATCGAAAATGGAAGCTGAAAGCATGTCAGAAAAACGGGGCAGTGCAATGGTGGTGGGCGGCGGTGTCAGCGGGATGCGTGCCGCCCTGGACCTGGCTGAAACCGGCTACCATGTCACCCTCATTGAGGAGAAATCCCATATCGGCGGGCTGGTCAGCCAGCTGGACCACCAGTTTCCCACCGACGGATGCGGTATATGCAAAATGCTGCCCCACGCCGATGCCGGGCACGTGCTGCAGCAGTGCGTGCGAAGGGGCCTGTCCCACGAAAACATCACCATCCACCTGCAAACCCGGGTGATGTCCGTGTCCGGGGAACCCGGCAACTTCACGGTCACCCTGCAGCAGCACCCCAACCCGGTTGACCCGGACCGATGCATCGGATGCGGGCTCTGCATTCCGGTATGCCCCGTGGATATGGCAGACCCGTTTAACGCCGACAAGGGCGTATGCAAGGCCATCGGTCCGCCCACGCCGCACATGGCAGCCGGCCCCTATCGGATCGACACCGAGGCATGCACCCAATGCGGCAAATGCCGGGAGGTCTGTCCCACAGACGCCATCCGCCTGCCCGCAGAAGACCGCAAGTCCTTTACCATCCTGGTGGTCGACGATGAACAGATCGTCCGGGATTCGCTTTCGGAATGGCTGGGCGAGGAAGGCGGATTTTCGGTTATTACCGCGGAATCCGGGGAAAAAGCCCTGGAGGTGCTCGAAGAACAGCCCGTGGACCTGATGCTGGCCGACATCAAGATGCCCGGCATGGACGGGATCACCCTGCTGGACAAGGCCCTGGAAATCCGGCAGCAGATGGCGGTGATGATGATTACCGCCTATGCCACCGTGGACACTGCCGTGTCGGCCATGAAGCAGGGGGCCGCCGATTACCTGGTCAAGCCCTTTGATCCCGATGACCTGCTGCCGAAAATTGCCGCGATGTACCACGAACTCACGCTTCCGCCCGGCCCGGAAATCCAGGTCGGCGCCATTGTGATCGCCGGCGGCACGGACGAATACAACCCGGCTTCCGGAAAAAATCCATTTGGATATAAAATCGCAGAAAACGTGGTCACCGGCCCGGAGTTCGAAAGGATGCTCAGCCCGGTAGGCCCGAGCGAAGGCCGCCTGGTGCGCCTTTCCGACCAGCGCCCCCTGCGGCGCATCGCCTGGATCCTGTGCGTGGGCTCCAGGGATATTCAGGCAGAAGCGGACTACTGCTCCGGGGTATGTTGCATGTACTCCCTCAAGCAGGCCCGCCTGGTGCAAAAGGCGGCCCGGGACCAGGGCGCGGAAATAGAAACCGTGCTGTATTACATGGACATGCGGACATTTGGCAAATACGGCCAGCCCTACCGGGACGCGGCGGAAGCCGAAGGCGCGGTATGCCGGCGCAGCCGCGTGCATTCCATTGTGAGCGAGGAAACGAGCGGGGATCTATGCATCCGGGCGGCAGACCCTTCCGGACAGATCCGCGAGGACCGCTACGACCTGGCGGTGCTGGCCACGGGACAGCGCCCCTCGGCAAAGGTCACGGAACTGGGGGAAATGCTCGGCATTGAGCTCAACCCCTGGGGCTTTATCCGCACCCGGGAATTTTCCCTGACCCAAACGTCGGGCAGTGGCGTACTGGCCGCAGGATCGTGTACCGGCAGAAAAGACATCAGCGATGCGGTCATATGCGGCAGTTCCGCAGCCTTTCATGCTTCGCGCCTCCTTCATGCCGGCGGCGGAAGCCTGCGCCAGCAGCCTGCGCCGTCTGAAGCATCCGGCGATATTTTCCGCGAGTCGCCCCTGGTATTTACTGCGGTATGCGGCTGCAGCGGGGCCGTGTCTGAAATTTTCGATCCGGAGACATTTTCCGGGAAATGCTATGGCGACCCGGCGCTGTGCAGCGTGGAAACCGCTGACTGGCTGTGCACAGAGGAGGGGCTTGCCGAACTGGCGGAAAATATCCGGAACTCCGGTGCCAACCGGGTGGTTATCGGCGCATGCCGCCCCCTTTGCGCGCCGGAAAAGAAAAAGGCGCTGGCCCGGGCCGTTTCCCTTTTGCCGGAGATGGTTGAAATCGTGGATCTTCGCTCGCAGGTACCGGCTGCATCCGAAGAAAGCCCGGAGCAGCAAAACGCAGATACGCGGGAAACCATGAACATCGGGCTGGAAATGGCCATATCCCGGGTAAAGCTGACCGATCCGGCATTTGCCCCGCAAATCTCAACAGGCAATTCCGTACTGGTGGTCGGCGGCGGCATCGCCGGGATGACCGCCGCCCTGGGCATTGCCGATCACGGCTACGGGGCATACCTGGTGGAGAAAGCCGACCGCCTGGGCGGCAATCTCAACTGGCTGAACCAGAGCATCGAGGGAGAGGATATCGCCCAGCTTGCCGAGCAGACCCGATCGCGGGTGGAAAACCATCCGATGATCACAATTTACACCAACACCCGGGTTACCGAAAGCCGCGGAACCGCGGGCGCGTTTACCACCACGCTGCAAAACGGAGACGATGCGGGTTTTTCCGTGGAGCACGGGGCGGCAATCCTGGCCACCGGCGGCGGGCAGGCCGAAACCGAAGCCTTCGGCCGCGGCACGGATTCCCGTATTATCACCCAGCAGGAGCTGGAATCCCGGATCCGCGAAAATGATTTGGATCCCGAACAGATCAACAGCATGTGCATGATCCTGTGCGCAGGCACCCGGCAGCCGCCGAGAAACTACTGCAGCCGGATCTGCTGTGCCAGCGCCCTGAAACATGCCCTGCACGTGAAGGAAAAAAACCCCGAAGCCGGGGTCTATGTTTTATACCGGGACATGATGGCATACGGATTTCTGGAATCCTGGTTTACCCGGGCCAGAAAGGCCGGGATCATATTCATCGCCTACACCCCGGAAACCAGCCCTGAGGTATCCACGCAGCAAGACGCGGTCCGGATTACGGCAACCGAACCGATACTCCAGCAGGAGGTGGAAATCTCTGCAGACCTGCTGGTGCTTGCCACGGGAATTGAACCGGCCGAATCCGGAACGCTTGCCAGGAGCTTTGGCGCGGACACCGACGAGCACGGTTTTTTCCGGGAGGCCGAGCCCAAGTGGCAGCCGGTGGGATCTCTGGCGCCCGGGGTCTATGCCTGCGGAATCGGGCTTCGGCCCGCAGGCATTGCCGAGTCCGTGGCCTCTGCCGAGGCCGCCGCCCAGCAGGCGGTGATCCTGCTGGCCCGGGATCATCTGCCTGCGCCGAAAAATATCGCCCGGGTCCGGCACAGCCTGTGTTCTTTGTGCCAAAACTGTATTGCAGCCTGTGCATACGGCGCCCGGGTATACGACCCGGAAGCCCGAATGATCATCGTGGATCCGGAAGCATGCCGCGGGTGCGGCGCATGTGCGTCTGCCTGCCCGAATTTTGCCGCATACGTGGAAGGCTTTGCACCGGGCCAGATGCTTTCCATGCTGGAAGCGGCCGCAGATAATTAGAACGGATATTCGATTGATAATATTACCTAAATGTTTTTGAAAGAGTAAATAAGGAGACTGACCGGATGCGCTGGAAAAATGAAGCACCGCAGACCAGCATTCGTCCCGAACAGCCGGAGCCGGCGCTGGAGCGGGTCAGAGAAAGGGTACGGACCTGCATCCAGTGCGGCACGTGCACCGGGTCGTGCCCCAATGCATTTGCCATGGATGCCACCCCGCGAAAACTCTGGCGCCTGGTGCTCATGGGACAGAGCCGGGAGATTTTTGAAACCCGCACATTTGTCCTCTGCTCGGACTGCTACTGCTGCACGCTGCGGTGCCCCAGGGGACTTGCACTCACCGATGCCATGGCAGATCTCAAACAGATTGCCGCAGCCGAAAAACACGGGGGGGATCCGGCATGCACGGCATTTTACCGGGCATTTCTCCAGTCGGCCCGGCGATACGGAAGGGTCCAGGAAACCCGGCTGATGGCAAGATACCTGGCGGTGATGACACCCCGCCGTCCGCTGATGCCGTTCCGGTTTTCCGGGCTGGGGCTGCAGATGATCAAAAAGGGAAAAATCAGCCTGCGCCGGCCGGCAGGCGGCAGAAACCTGGAAGGCATTTTCGCTAGAATCGAATCCAGGAGAGACGGGCAATGAAATACCTTTACTATCCGGGTTGTTCACTGGAATCCACGGCCCGGGAATACGATCTGGCAACCCGGGCGGTAATGCACGCACTGGGTACGGAGCTCATTGAAATCCCCGACTGGACGTGCTGCGGGGCCACGGCCGCCAAGGCCGTGGACCGCCTCCTGGCCCTGGCAATGCCCGCGGTCAGCCTGGCCCTGGCTGAAACCGTGGATCCGGCCGCCGACATCCTGGTGCCGTGCAGCGCCTGCTACCTCAACCTTAAGCAGGCACACGAAACCGCGGCCACCGACCCGCGAACCCTGGCGGAAATCAACGAAATTCTTGCCGGGGAATCCCTGCACTACTCGGGAAAAGCCCGGCCCCGTCACATACTTGACATTCTTTCAAGAGATATCGGCCCAACCGGAATTTTGCAGCAGCTCACCCACAGCCTTTCCGGTTTGCGGGTGGCTCCCTATTACGGCTGCCAGTGTCTCCGGCCGTACCGGGTTTTTGACGATCCGGAGGCACCGATCTCTATGGACGCCCTGCTGGCAGCCGCCGGGGCGGACCTGCATTCCTGGTCCATGGCTACCAGATGCTGCGGGGCCTCACACATGACAACAAACGCAGAAGTCAGCAAGGAACTGGTCTTTCGCATTTTAAAGTCCGCAAGCGGTGCGGATGCCATCGCCACGGTCTGCCCCATGTGCCAAATGAACCTGGAGGGATACCAGAGATGGATATCTTCCCGCTACGATGAAGATGTACGGATTCCGGTATATTACCTGCCCCAGCTTCTGGGCCTGGCCATGGGCATCCCTGCCGAGGGCCTGGGCCTGGATGCGAGATCCGTCCCGGCGGCGGCCCGATCCGATCAACAACTGATCCGGAAAAGTCCAACATGCTGAAATTTTTTAAATATATGCGAACCCGTACGGCGTTCAAGCTGCTTTTTCTCATGATCGTGGCCGCTGCCCTGCTGGTCTGCTTCACCCTGTGGGTCTGGTACAGCGCCAGGACGGGAGAGGAAATACCCATGATTGAAAAGGCAGCCCTGCTGCTGGCAGTACTTACCTTTGCCGGGGCCGCGGTGCTGATCTTTTTCATGGGCGAGCAAATTGCGCGCAAACAGGCCGCGCTCAACAAGCAAAAACAGAGATACCGCAACCTGTTTGAACTGGTGCCCTGTGAAATCGCGGTGCTGGACACGAATTTCCGCCTGATCCATTTCAATCACAGGTTTGCTGAAAAATTCAACCCGGAAATCGGCGAATACTGCTTTCGCGCCTACAAGGGCCGCGAGCAGAAATGCGTGCCCTGCCCGGTGGAAAAAACCTTTGAAGACGGCCTGCCCCATTTCAGCGAGGAAACCGGATACACCAGGGGCGGCACAACCGCTCACTGGCTGGTGGTCACCTCCCCGCAAAAAGACGATGATACCGGAGAAGTCACTGCCGCGCTGGAAATGACCGTTGATCTCACGGATTTGAAACTGCTCGAAGATAAATTGAAAGAATCGGAAAAAAAGTATAAGGATATATTCAACAACATCGCCAATCCCATCTTTGTCATCGACCGGGAAGATTTCACGATTCTCGACTGCAACAAAAGCGTTCAGCGGATTTACGGCTACAGCAAATCCGAAATTTGCGGCACCCGGTTTACGGATCTGTTCGTTGCCGACGACCGGAAATATTTTGAACGCTTAATGCAAACCCGGGATGAAATCCACCGGGCCAGGCACCTGCGGAAAAGCGAAAAAGCCCTGTTTGTCAACATCCGCATTTCTCCTTCGGAATACGAGGGAAAATCCGTGTATCTGGTGACCACCAGCGACATCACCCAGCGCCTGGAAGCCGAGCAGCAGCTGATCCAGGCAAGCAAAATGGCCACGCTCGGGGAAATGGCCACCGGCGTGGCACACGAACTCAACCAGCCCCTGTCTGTGATCAAAACGGCAAGCAGCTACCTGATGAAAAAAATCAAAAACAACACCCCGATTGCCGAGGAAAATCTCTATACCATGGCCTCGGAGATCGATTCCCACATCAACCGGGCCACGAAAATCATCAACCATATGCGCGAATTCGGCCGGAAATCCGAAATCGACACGGAAAACATCAACGTCAACCCGGTGATTGAAAAGGCCTTTGAAATCTTTGCCCAGCAGCTCAAGCTGCGGGGCATTGACGTGGTCTGGGAGCTCGCACCGGACCTGCCAAGCGTAAAGGCCGATGCCAGCAAGCTCGAACAGGTCATTATCAATCTGCTGGTCAATGCCCGCGATGCCATTGAAGAGCGCTGGGGCCAGCGGCCCTCGGATACAGACGCCGAGGATAAGAAAATCATTCTGCGCTCGCATTCAGACGGCCGTTTTGTTACCATCGAGGTCGAGGATACCGGAAGCGGCATTCCCCCCGACCTGGTGGATAAGATTTTCGAGCCCTTCTTCACCACCAAGGATGCGGCAAAAGGTACCGGACTGGGCCTTTCGATTTCCTACAGCATCCTCAGGGAGTGGGGGGCCGCCATCCGGGCCGAGTCGGGCCGAAGCGAAGGCGCCCGGTTTATCATCCGCTTTCCGGTTTCAAAGGAAAACACTCTGCCGCCAGAGGGGGCGTGACCAAAAATGCTGCTGCAGTACGAACAGATCGGTGAAATTTTCGACTGTCTTTCCCTGGGCGTGATCATCTTGTCCACGGATCGAAAGATTTGCTCCCTTAACCGGTCGGCCGAGCAGTTGACGGGATTTTCAGCATCCGAAACCGTGGGCCTGTACTGCTACAACGTGTTTCTCGATTACCTGTGCGGCGGCAGGTGCAAGTTTCTCGAATCCGAAGACGAAATCCGCCAGACCCTGGTATCGGATATCGAGGTCACCGACCAGCAGAACAAAGCATCCTCCATTACCAAAATCGAATCGCCGATTTACGGCCAAAACGGCGAAATGATCGGATGCATGGAGGTCTTCCAGGATCACAGCGCTTTTCGGGAGCTCATCAAGCGCATCCGGTTTGACGATCTCCGGCTCAAGCTGATTTTGGACAACCTCGATATCGGCATCCTGACCCTGGACCGGGGCAACCATGTCACGTTTTTCAACACCAAGGCCGAACAGATTACCGGCTTTTCCCGCAGCGAGCTGCTGGGCAAATCCTGCAAGTCGTTTTTCGGCCCCTGGTTCTGCGAGGACGTACTTGACCAGTGCGGTTATCCCAACGGCAACAGCGAGCATCTCACCGCCGAGACCCGTCTGATTACCGAGCAGGGCCAGCCCCTGCCGGTGCGGGTGACCTATCTGCCCCTGAAAAACGAATCCGATATGATCGTGGGCGGGCTGACCACCATTACAGACCTGTCGCTGAAATACCATTTCGACAGCGCCATCAAGGACCGCTATACCTTCTACGACATGATCGGCCGGCATCCGGACATGCAGAAAATCTTTGACATGATTCCCATGGTGGCTGCCACGGATACCACCACCCTTATCGAGGGGCCCACGGGCACGGGAAAGGATCTGCTGGCAAAGATTATCCATAATGCCAGCCAACGGGCCGAACACAAACTGGTAAAGGTCAACTGCGCCTCCCTGCCAGACACCCTTCTGGAATCGGAAATGTTCGGCTATGTGCGGGGGGCGTTCACCGGCGCGGACCGCGACAAGCCCGGCCGCTTCCAGGAGGCAGAAGGCGGCACCATATTTCTCGATGAAATCGGCGATTTGCCACTGCCGCTGCAGGCCAAGCTGCTGCGGGTCATCGAGGACCGGGAATTCTATCCCCTGGGCTCCCGGAAAACCACGGGCGTGGATGTGCGCATCATCTCGGCCACAAACCAGGACCTGCATCAACTGGTCAAGGAAAGGCGCTTCCGGCAGGACCTGTTTTACCGGCTCAATGTCATGCGTATTGCCCTGCCACCGCTGAAGGACCGCAAGAGCGACCTGCCTCTGCTCATTCACCATATACTGAAAAAGCTCTGCACGGCCATGGATGTGCCGGTCAAGAAAATTTCCAAGCCGGCCATGCACATTCTGCTTAATTATGATTATCCCGGAAACGTGCGGGAGCTGGAAAACATCCTGGAGCACGCGGTGATTATCTGCCGGGGCGACACCATTGAAACGCAGCATTTCCCGCGGGCCCTGACAGAATCCGAGGCGCCCGCCGAATCCCCGGGACCGGATCCGGACACGTCCCGGTCCGGGGACCGCAGCGAGCGGGTCAAAATCATGAACGCGCTGGCACAGAGCCGCTGGAACAAGACCCGGGCGGCAAAAATTTTAAACATTGACCGTTCCACGCTCTGGCGAAAGATGAAAAAATATGAAATCGCCTCATAGGCATAGGCAAATCTTTTCATCCATAAATTGTACCCGGACAAAAACAACCGGGATATGCGCATAAGCGCTGAACACCGCGGGGTGTGAAAAAATGGCTGAAAAAATACTCCTTGTCGACGATGAAGAGGGCATCCGCAGCGTCCTGGGCATTTCCCTAGCTGATATGGGATATGAGGTACTTACCGCGGAAGACGGGGAAGCAGCCCTGGACGAATTTCGCGACAACCGCCCGCCGATCGTTCTGGCCGATATCAAGATGCCCGGAATGGACGGCATTGACCTTCTGCGCAAGCTCAAGGCCGAAGACCCGGATACGGAAGTCATCCTGATCACCGGTCACGGGGACATGGACCTGGCCATCAAGAGCCTGAAATACGAAGCCACGGATTTCATCACCAAGCCCATCGAGGACCGGGAGCTGGAAAACGCCCTGGAAAAAGCCAGGCAGCGCATCAAGCTGCGCCAGCAGTGGCGCAGTTATACAGAAAACCTCGAGGACATGGTCCGTCAAAAATCCGACCGGCTCACCGCCGGGGCAAAAGAAGGCGAAAGCGCCGAGGACGCCCGTTTTCGCAGGCTTTTTGACGAACTGCCCGGCTATGTGGCCGTCATTGACGGCGCCTACGAAATCACTGCAGCCAACAAGACCCTGAAATCCGATTTCGAGCTTGAGGATCCCCGGGGAATCCATTGCTACAAGCTGTTCAAGGGCTCCGACGAGCCCTGCCTGGACTGCCCGGTGGCCCGCACCTTTGATGAGAACCAGACCTGCCAGGCGGAACTCAAATTCTCCCCGGACGGCGCCCAGAGCCGCCACATGTTTGCCTGGACCACGCCCCTGCACGACGAGGACGGTGCGGTCTCCCGGGTGATGATCATGATGACCGACATCTCCCAGCTCCTGGATTTAAAGGATCACCTTGCCTCTCTGGGCCTGATGGTGGGTTCGGTCTCCCACGGCATCAAGGGGCTTTTAACCGGCCTTGACGGCGGGGTCTACATGCTCAATTCCGGATTTTCCCATGATGATCCCGAGGAAATCTCCGAGGGGCTCAAAACCGTCAAGACCATGTCCGACCGGATCAAGCACATGGTGCTTGACATCCTGTATTATGCCCGGGAGATGAAGCTTGATAAACAGCCGGCAGACATCGCAGCGTTTGTGCACGAAACCGCGGACGTAGTGGACGCCCGTGCCAAAGAAGCCGGCATCGAGCTTGTCCGGGAGGTGGATGAATCCCTGGAAAACAGCCGGATCACCATTGATGCCGAGCAGCTACGGGCTGCCATTGTCAACATCCTGGAAAATGCCCTGGACGCATGCGCCGAGGACCGGGAGAAAACTTCGCACCGCATCGACTTCCGGGCTTTTGCCGAAAACGGAACAGTCTGCTTTGACATCAGCGATACCGGCCCGGGCATGGACGCGGAAATCAAGGAAAACATTTTCAAGCTGTTTTATTCCTCAAAACGCTCCCAGGGCACCGGCATCGGGCTGTTTATCACCCAGAAAATCGTCAGCCAGCACAACGGCACCATCGAGGTGGACTCCACCCCGGGCGAGGGCACGCGCTTTCGCATCCGGATTCCATATGAAAGTCAGGGGTGATGAGCCTGTAAAAAATCTTTTTACAGGCAGTGTTAAGTTTGAAGTGTTAAGTGTTTAAGTGAAATCAGCAACTTATATTTTTATTGCTTGGCGGGCATAATATTTTGTGGACTTCCAAGGAAACACTTTTTTTTCGCTCGTGCGAAATTGCACTTCGTTGACCTGACGGCGGTGCGGAAAAACGGGTTTCCGAGCGAAAATCGAGGCTCGCAGAGGCTCCTGGAGCGAGGAAACGCCTTTTCCGCGCCGCCGATCAGCCAAGGCGCTTGCGGATTTCTTTTGTTGCAAAAATACCGCCCTGGCGGGATAAACAGCTTTCTGCAAAGCCATCTGGGGTGAAGTATACACAATGGTGATATATTATAAAAAAAGTTGAAAATACCATTTTCGGATTTCGAATTTCGTGTTTCGGATTTATGATTGAAATTCAGCCCCTGGGGGATCACACGTGGTGCGTGCGATCCAAAACCCGCATTTTTCAATATTAAGGAGACAGTTATGTCCAAAAAAATCCTTGTCATCGACGATGACCCGACCACGGTCAAGTACCTGGTCAGTGTGCTGAAAAACAACGGGTTTGAAACCTGCGAGGCCTATGACGGCGTGGAAGCCATGGAGGTGCTGCAGCGGGAAAAGCCGGACCTGATCACCCTGGACCTGGAAATGCCCGAGGAATGGGGGACCCGTTTTTACCGGAAACTGCGCAAGCAGGGCGGCGAACTTCAGGACACGCCGGTGCTTATCATCAGTGCCATGGCCTCGCGGCATCTGTCGGTGCGCGATGCCGTGGGGTACCTGTCAAAGCCCTTCGACCCGAATGAAGTGATTGATATTATAAATCAAAATACTTAACCCGCCCGCCATTGCCGCCGCCTTAGGCTCGGATCTGCTGTCCGCATTGCATTTTGATTTATTATCCGTTATATGAAATCTGATGTTCTCGTAAAAAGTTTGGCTTTAGATGGCGCCGTAAAAAGTTCAAGATCAAGGCTTGCGCAATTTCGAAGAATG
>JBKHJS010000183.1:0-4355 GCA_046537995.1 Desulfobacterales bacterium | reverse complement strand
CCGTGGTTTCCTGCTGGAATCCGCGGCATTTTCGTCAGCCTCACAGGAATCGCGGCCAATGGGCACCAAACCCACCTATGAAGAACTAAAAGCCAGGGTGCAGGAACTGGAAAACCAGGTCGAACAGCTGCGGCAGAACCAAGCCCGGGCCCCGGAAATGCCGGAAAAAGAGCCGGATTTCAGGGAGCTGTTTGAAAACGCGCCGGTGGGCATCTTCCAGACCACCTCACAGGGGCGGGCCAATTTTATCAATCCCCAGATGGCACGGTTCCTGGGCGGAACTTATCCCGAAGAGGTCGTCCCCCTGTATACGGATCTTTCCAGGCAGCTTTATGCAGACCCTGCACGCAGGGCGGAATTTCTGCAGATCATAGCGGAAAAGGGCGAAGTCCAGGGATTTGAATACGAGGCGATCTGCATGGACGGCACCCGCAAGTGGTTTTCCATGAACGCCCGGGTCAGCCGGCGCTTTAACGACGGCACATTTGTCATTGACGGGTTTGTCCTGGATATCACGGAACTCAAAAACACCCAGCTCGCCCTTCAGAAAAGCCGGCATCTCCTGGAGGAAACCCAGCAGATTTCAAAGGTCGGGGGCTGGGAATACCACGCCGAAACCGGTTTCCTGGCCTGGACCGACGAAGTCTACCGCATCTATGAGGTGTCCCGGGATCAGCATGATCCTGCCGACATTGCCGGGGATCTTTCCTTTTACGCCGAAGAGGACCGCCAGTCCGTGCAGGAAGCCTTTTTCCGCGCCTTAAACGAGGCAATCCCGTATGACCTGCAGGTGCGCCTGGTCACCGGAACCGGCCGCACCATCTGGGTGCGCACCACCGGGAAGCCCGAACAGGCCGAAGACGGCCGGGTGGTGCGCGTTTACGGCAACATCATGGACATCACCGAGCAAAAGGAAGCAGAGGAGAAACACCGGCAGCTCGAGGAGCAGCTGCAGCAGGCCCAGAAAATGGAGGCCGTGGGCAGGCTGGCCGGCGGCATCGCCCACGATTTCAACAATCTGCTTTCCGTGATTACCGGCTACAGCGAAATCCTGCTCGATGAAATCCGGGAAGACCATTCACATTATCTGCCGCTGGAGCAAATCCAGAACGCCGCCTCCCGGGCCAGAGACCTGGTCCGCCAGCTGCTTGCATTCAGCCGCAAGCAGGTCCTGGAAATCCGCAGCCTGGACATCAACCAGGTGATTACCGGGTTTGAAAGTTTCATCTCCCGGGTGATCGGCGAAGACATTGATCTGCACCTGAACCTCTCGGACACTGCCCTTTTTGTCCAGGCCGATGCCGCCCAGCTCGAGCAGGTATTGATGAACATGGTGATCAATGCCCGGGATGCCATGCCTGAAGGCGGGCGGCTGACCATCGAAACCGCGGCCGTGGATCTCGATGAATTGACGGATGCCGACAAGCCCGTTGACGACGGCGGATGTCACGCCGTTATTGCCATTTCCGACACCGGCGCGGGAATGGACGCCGATACCCGCAGCCGGGCATTTGAACCGTTTTTCACCACCAAGGAAAAGGAAAAGGGCACCGGCCTGGGGCTGGCCACCTGCTACGGCATTATCAAGCAGCACGGCGGCGATATCCGGATTGACAGCAAGCCCGGGCAGGGCGCGCGTTTTCGGATCTACCTGCCCTGCGATCCGGAAAAACCGGCTGAAAAAAAACGCGCCGGAAATCCGGGCCGGGGCAGCCCGCCGGCGGATTCGGCAAATATCCTGGTTATCGAGGACGATCCGTCCGTATTGAATTTGACCTGCAACGTGCTTGAAAAACACGGATACCGGGTAAAACCCGCCGGGGATGTGCATACCGCGGTGGCGCATGCAAAAAACCACCCGGAGCCGATTCACCTGGTGCTCACCGACGTGATCATGCCGGAGATGAATGGACCGGAAGTCTGCCGGGAAGTCGCCCAGTATCATCCGGAAATCAAGGTGATCTACATGTCCGGGTATACCGACAACATCATTTCCGACCATGTCAGCCCGGATCAGGGAGCCGAGTTTATCCAGAAACCCTTTTCCATCCGGGAACTGGGGGAAAAGGTGCGCCGGGTGCTGGAAAAATAACCGGTTTGTGCGCGGATTTGGGTTCAGTTCTGCTGATCCAGGCGCTGGACTGCGCGGATCTTGGCATCCAGGTTCAGCAGATAGGCCATCTCGGGCTGCTTGGGATCCGGGATCGGATCGTATTCCTTTTCCTTGATGCGCTGCCTGGCCTGTTCCACATCACCCCCGGTTTCTGTCAGGGCGGACTCGATGAGTTCGCGAAACCAGAGACAGTACCTCTTTGCCCGGTCCATATGGTCTTTTGCGTCCCTGCCGGTGAGCACGCATCCGTGACCCAGGCACAGGACGTCGATTTCCAGGGCGGCCAGCTTTTGCAGGGACGCATAATAATCCCGGTAATCGGCCAGCCATTCAGAAAAAATATAGCCCTTATCAGACATGACCCCTGCGGCCTCGCCGGTAAAGAGCATCTTTTTTTCAGGCACGTAAAAGCTCATGGCATCCCGGGTGTGGCCCGGGGTGGCAATGGCCTGCAGGTGCATGCCCGAAGAAAGCACAAACGTGTCGCCATCCGAGATGGGGCGGTCCACGGCAAAGGTCTCAAATTCGGCGGCCTCGGAAACCGGCTCGCCCATTTTCTCCATGTACCCGGCCCCCTCGCGATTTAACTCCCGGATGGTTTTAATGGCCCGGGGGCGCTTTAAGACCTCGCAGCCGGCCGCAGAGCAGCAGATCTCCATTTCCGGAAATGCTTTTTTGAGCCCGGCAGCCGCTCCGATATGATCATAATGGGTGTGGGTCAGAAACAGCCGGGCGGGATGGCGACCGTTTAATGCATGGCGGATTTCGCGCACATAGCGATCGGCCATGCAGCTCATGCCGGCGTCAATTACCGCCGGAAACTCGGCATCAACTAAAAAGGCGGGCAGCTGGACCGCGCCCAGCACACGCAGTTCAGGCGTAACAACTCCGGTATTCTGCACAATCATCTAAATTCGCCTCTTGTTTTCGGATTCATCACATCGGCCATTTTTCCGCGACACATTCATCTCTTTTTTGAAAAAGCATTTGTACAACAACTTCAGGGGGTATGTATATATCTGATTTTTGTCTTCTGCGCAAGCCGGCGGAGCAGGTTGTAGCGATTTCCGGCAAATAATTATCAGGTTGTGGTTATGATGGTTCAGTCTTATCGGGATCGGGATCGGGATCGAAATCGACGCCGATCCCGATCCCGATTTCGATCAAACTGCGCAAAAAAAACAATAAACGCATCTTGCACCCGGGCGGAATCCGGTTTATAGATGCAATGATTCCGAGCGACTGAACCGTCGCGAGAAACGTTTTGAAACACCAACGATTTGAAACAAAACACTGGACATGAAAAACCCCGTCTAGTAAGTACAGGATCTTTGAACCAGGAAGATACACACCAAATCCGGAAGGCAACTTTGAGCCCAGGGAGGGTTTTGCAATGAAGAAAATTACCGTAAAAGACATGATGGTGCCGCTTGCTGAATATGCCACCATCCACCAGGACGCCACCCTGTTTGACGCGGTAATGGCGCTGGAAAAGGCCCAGGAGGAATGCAACCGGCAGGGGACCAAGTACCTGCACCGGGCCATCCTGGTATATAACGACAAACACAAAATCGTGGGCAAACTCAGCCAGCTCGACATCCTGCGCAGCCTGGAGCCCAAGTACAAGCAGGCCGCAGCAGGAGATGATAGCGGACGGATGATGGCCAGCGGGTTCAGCCAGCAGTTTCTGCGCAACATGGTAAAGCAGTTCGCCCTCTGGGACAAGCCCCTGATGGACGTGTGCAGAAAGGCCACCAAAATCAGCGCCAGAAACTGCATGTATGTCCCGGAGGAAGGCGAATACGTAAAGGAAGACGACTCCCTGGACGTGGCCATCCACCAGCTGGTCATGGGCCATCACCAATCCCTTCTGGCAACAGACAGCCGCGGCGAAATCGTGGGCATCCTGCGCCTGACCGACGTTTTCAAGCAGGTAGTGGACTTTATGAAACAATGCAATTTATGATGGCACCGTAAAAAGTCCAATATCTGCGTTACGCGCAATTTCTGAAGAATTTCACGTACGGCTAAGTACGCTGCATTCTTCGAAATTGCGCAAGCCTTGATCTTGAACTTTTTCCGGCACCATCTAAAACCAGACTTTTTACGAGAACATCAATTATAAGGATAAAAACGGATTTGAACCCGGTATAAGCACAGGAGACTCATTTTATGAGCCATGGAACTGAATCTGAAGGCCAGGGCGGCGGCCTCCTTGGCAACAAGACCATGTGGTTTGTCA
>JBKHJS010000182.1:0-4377 GCA_046537995.1 Desulfobacterales bacterium | reverse complement strand
CTATTTTTCCCCGCATACGATTCGGTTTTTTCCTGCGAGCTTGGCCTCGTACAGGGCCTGGTCCGCCCTTGCCAGCAGGGAGTCAATGCTTTCTTCGGGCCGGTAGGCGGCCACTCCGATTGATGCGGTGATCCGCAGGGTATTAGAAATGTCCGGGAACCGCAGGTTGCGGATTGCTGCCAGCAGTCTTTGTGCGCTTGGCGTGTGGTTCTCCTTGAGATTGTAATTGACGAAAATCACGATAAATTCCTCGCCGCCGTACCTGCCGGCATAGTCCTCGGAGCGGATGTTTTCCTTGAGGGTGCGGGCAAATTCTTTTAACACGCAATCCCCGGCCTGGTGCCCGTAAGTGTCATTGACGGACTTGAAATCGTCCAGGTCCAGGATGCAGAGGGAAAACGGCAGCCCGCCTCGATGCGACAGGGACTTTTCGCGCGAAAGAATTTGAAAGATTTCCCTTCTGTTGTAAAGGCCGGTGAGTTCATCATGGCTGGCGATCCGCCGGATTTTTCTTCTCAGGTTTGCAATGTAATTGGATATAAAAGATACCCAGGAGGCCGCCAGCAGCAGGCTTGCCGTGCGGATGGCTTCCAGCCGGAGATCCACCTGTACCGGGTGAAAATAATACAGCAGCGCGATGGTGCCGGCATACAGGAAGGTGACAACGATCGAAAGAAAGATGAAATCAATCAGCCGAAGGCGAAACACACCGAACATGAGCACCAGGATATAAAGCAGAATAACGATGCCCCGCAGGGGGCTTTTTGTGTAGTAGGCCAGTACCGTGCAGAAGACGATGCCGATGAGCAACTGGAACAGGGTCAGGCTGGGATCGGCAAAGCGCCTGTTAAAGCCGGTGTGTATCAGTACAAAAACCAGAATGTTGGCTGTCAGCAGGGCAAGCAGTATCGCTGTAACGCCGGAAATGCCGATATCCCGTATAAATCCGAGATAGTAGCTCAGCACCGAGCCAACGGCGATCAAAATATACCCGTAAAATGCCAGAAACGAGCGGCGAAGTCTTAAGACCTGTTCGTGGTCGTGTTTCAAAATGTGTTTGCGTCCGGCCGGGATTATCATCTGCGCTCCCGGAAAATCGTTTGGCGTTTAAGTCCTGCAGCAACAGCCGGATTTTTTATTGCCTCCCTTTGAATTGACATCTTATCCGGGTTTCGTCAATCCATATTCAAATTGTTTTCTAATATATTAATATTTTAGTGTAAATTGCTTTTTTGATTTTTTATCAATTATTTGATAAAATCGTAATTGTCAAGTTGCTTGAAATGGATTTTTTATGACATTCCATTGAGACCATTGACCGGGAGGGGGAAACATGAATCTTGTGGAATTGTCGGAAAGGGAAATTAAACGATTCGGAGAGCACGTCTCGGTGATCTTTGAAGATCGCCAGTGGACCAACCTGGAGATGCGCAGCGCTTCAAACAGGCTGGCAAATGCATTGAAAGCGCTGGGCGTGGAAAAGGGCGACCGGGTGATCATCCAGATGCCCAACTGCCCGGAAGTGCTGCAGGGTTTCATGGCCGTCTATACCATCGGCGCGGTGGTGGTGCCCATCAACTTCATGGTGAGCGAGGCGGAAACCGCCTTTATTTACCAGGACACCGGCGCCGGGGTGATTATCAGCAGCTCGGATTTTCTGGAAAAAATCGAGGCCTGCCGGAAAAAAGCCCCGAATATCGAACACGTGATTCTTACCGACCGGGATGTGCCCCACGGGGTGCTGTCTTATCACCAGCTTTTAGAGCAGCATTCAGACGAGATTTCCATGGTGCAGACCGCAGATGACGACCTGGCTGCCCTGATATACACGGCCGGCACTACGGGCCAGCCCAAGGGCGTGATGCACACCCATTACAGCCTGTATGTCAATGCCAAAATGCAGCAGGACACGCTCAACCTGCCTTCGGACATGACCAGTATCAGCGTACTGCCCCTGTGCCACTCTTACGGCATTGCCAGCATGAATTTCGGGATGTATGTGGGCGGCGGCAGGACCGTGGTGTTGAATACCTTTGACATTGACACGGTTTTTGGTGCAATTGAGAAATACCGGGCCAACATCATGGGCGCGGTGCCCACGATGTACGTGTTCATGCTGCTGCATCCGGATCCGAAAAAATACGACCTGAGTTCCATGAAATACTGGATCTGCGGATCCGCCCCCCTGACCCTGGAGACCTGGGAGCGATTCCGCGACACCTTCGGCTTTGAAATTATCGAGGGCTGGGGGCTGACCGAGGCAGGTGCCAATAATTCGGTCAATCCCCTGGAAGGCAAAAAAAAGGTCGGCTCCATCGGTCTTCCCATGAAAGGCACGCACATGAAGGTCGTAGATGACCAGGACCGGGAACTGCCGGCAAACCAGGAGGGCGAAATCATCATCTCCGGGCCCATGCTCATGAAAGGCTACTGGAACCGGCCCGAGGAAACCGAAAAGGTTTTAAAAGGCGGGTGGCTTTACACCGGTGACGTAGGATACAAGGATGAAGAAGGGTATTTTTTCATCACCGAACGCAAAAAGGACCTGATTATCAAGGCCGGGGAAAACATTGCGCCCCGGGAGATCGAAGAGGTGATCTACAGTCATCCCAAGGTATCCGAAGCCGCGGTGGTGGGCGTGGCCGACGAGGTCTACGGCGAGGACATCAAGGCGTTTGTGGTGCTGCTGCCCGGGCAGAGCGCCACTGAAGAGGAGATCATCGAGTTCTGCAGGGAAAGGCTCAAGCGGTTCAAGTCTCCCAAGGCGGTGGTTTTCCTTGATTCCCTTCCCAAGAGCCTGGTGGGAAAAATCCTGCGCAAGGAACTTCGGAAAATGTGAACCCCGGTCGTTTCCTTATGGCCGGGCTGTGCGGTGCGCTGAGGGGGCCGTGGAATTGGCGTCGTCTTTGAAATCGATTGTCAGGCGATTGTCTGTGGGCCAGAAGTCGGTCTGCCAGCCCTGCACCAGGTCTTTTTGGAAAAATACCACGATGCGGCCCATCAGGCCCGTGCCTTTGGTGGTCAGCACTTCTTCGGGGGGCTTTTCATCACCTTCCAGGTGGGCCACGTAGGCTTCTGCTATCTGCGGGGCAAGGATATCCCTGCCTTTTTCGGAGACCCAATATTCTTCAAGCGCCTTGTCCGCCAGCCCGACAATCCCCCGGAATGCGAAATCCCGGGCATAATCGGGAAAGTCCGTGTCCACGGAGTCAATGGATTCGATGAACCGGCTTTCAATGGTGCAGGTGCCGTGCCCGGAAAAGGCCACTGTGCGATAGGGACAAGGGTAGGTGACCAGGGAGCCGGTTTCCACGTCAAAAACCCGGGATTCTTGCTGTTCCGGGTTTTTTGCGGTGATGTCCTGGGCGTGAAAATGGCCGGTAAAGACCAGGCGCACGCCGTATGCGGCAAAAAGCCGGGTTAACGTGTCGCTGTTGTCGACCACGTATTCGCCGTAATATTTTTCGTTGGCTGGATAGTGTTCCATCAGGCCGTGGTGCATAAAGGCCAGCACCGCTTTTTCCTGCTGCTTTGCCCGGATCAGCATCTCCTCGATCCATTTCAGGGTTTGCCCGGAAAACCGGCCGTCTGTCACCGGATGCTTGCCGGGCTTGTTTTTTCGCCACAGGCATGAATCCAGGGCCAGGACCCACAAGCCGGGCACGGGTTCGACAACGTAGCTAAGCGATGCTGCGTCTGCATCCAAGGGGGCGGCATACCCGTAATCCGCATAGATTTTCTTGAATTCCGCCGGGGAAACGGTTTTTACCGGCTCTGCTCCTTCTTTTGTGTATCTGCGGGATATGCCGTTTTCCACATCATGGTTGCCCGGGACCACGTATATGTCTGCCGAAGGATGCAGGTTTTCGATTTTTTCGGCAACATGCCGGTGATTGATCTTTTCGCCGTCCTTTGTGAGATCGCCGCAGATCAGGATAAAATCGGCTTTTTCCCGCCTTGTCTGCTCAATGGCCGCATCCAGGATCTCATCACTTTTGGCCAGCATCTTTCGGTCATCGCGGATGTATGCTTCAAAGTCCGGCCCGGAAGTGCCCAGGCTCGGATGGTAGTAGTGCGGATCTGACAGGACAACGAATCGTGCCTGCGGGTAGGAAAAGTCTTTTGCCTGCAGATCTTTTACAGCTTCTTCCTGCTGGTACCTGAATTCCACGGACGGGTGTTTTTTGGACACACCGCAGCCCATGCAAAAAAAGCAAAACATTGCGGCAACAAGAAAAAAAGCCTTACGGGACGGGATGTTGTTAAGACCTGTTTTTGTCATGTTCCAATAATCGCCGGTAAATGCTGAAATGTCAAGCCACAACATGAGCCCCCCGCAGTGCAGCGCTCACAGAGTCCGGGCCGCCGAAAAAGACC
>JBKHJS010000181.1:0-4383 GCA_046537995.1 Desulfobacterales bacterium | reverse complement strand
CGCTGACAAGGGCAACTAAGCGATAATCCGAACAGATTATATCTGCAATAAGGCCGGCCAGTCAAACAAAATGTGCATTTTTGTCAAAAAGATCAGTATTCTTCCGGTACAAATGCGGTCACGTCATCTATGGCCGGGGCATCGGCAATCAGCATGACCAGGCGGTCGATGCCAAGGGCGTTGCCGGCGGCCTGCGGCATTCGGGAAAGCTCCGAGAGAAAGGGTTCGGGCATTGGATAGACTTTGCGCCCGTTTTGCCTGCGGCGCCTGAGCTCGGCTTCAAACCGCCTGCGCTGTTCCGCCGGATCGGTCAGTTCCGTAAACCCGTTGCAGATTTCAAGGCCGCCCAGGTAAGCTTCAAAGCGCTCGGCCAGTTCCGGGCTGTCTGCCCGGCGCCGGGCAAGGGCGGCTTTTTCTGCGGGATAGTCGTAGAGAAATACCGGCCTGCGCGTATCCAGGGCGGGTTCGATTTCAAGTGCCATGCGCTCGTCAAATGAGCCGTCTGCAAGGGCCCCCTGCATGCTTGTCCGGGTGTGACGGCGGAATGCTTCTTCCACGGAAATCCGCGGCCAGGGGGGATCAAGATTGATCAAAGCGCCCTGGTATCTTAGATGCCCGACACCTAAAACCTGCTCGCAGACAAAATGCACCAGGTGCTCGGTTTGCGTCATCAAATCATGGTATGCGGCATCGGCCGCGTACCATTCCAGCATGGTAAATTCCGGCAGATGCCGGCTGCCCCGTTCTTTTGCCCGGAAGGTTTTGCAGATCTGGAAAATCCGGTTATAACCGGCAGCCAGCAGCCTTTTCATGTAAATTTCCGGAGATGTCTGCAGAAAAGCGCCTTCCGCGCAGATAGCCTCGATATGGGACTCCGGCGCAGGGGCGGGAATGCGCACCGGGGTTTCAACTTCCAGGAAATCCTGAAGGGAAAAAAACTTCCGCACCGCGGCGATTGCCTGCCGGCGAAGGACCAGGTTTCCGTAAATGCGGAGTTGGCGCGGGGTGTTCATGCGGCGGCGCGGTCTTACTTCTTGCGGACCTGGTACTGGTCCTCCGGGCGATTCTGGAGAATGATCATGTCGTAAGATCCCATGTCTGTTTCTTCAAACCACTTGTAGCCCATATCCCGGCAGTTGCGGCAGGCTTTGCGGGGGATGTGTACGGCAAGGATCCGGTTGCCGTTGTCCGCAGAGGAATCAATCTTGTATGTGCCGCTGCAGTCCCGGCATACATGAAGGGTTTCGTTCTGGGTTTCAAAAATCTCGTCTGTGTCGTAAAAGATGCTTCTTTGCCGCTGGTCATAGATCACGTTTTCCTGCATGCGGATGCGGATGTTGTCCCGGTCCCGCCAGGTGTCTATCACCTGCTCGCAGGTTTTTTCAATGGTTTCGGTAATGCTCGATCCCTGGTAGAGCCGCTGGGGGGAATAGTCCGGTTCGGTCACAAAGCTGTAATCCATGCCGGCCATGGCCAGGATGATGCCCACGTTGACATAGGGCAGGGCGCTTTCAATGGAGTACCCGCCTTCGAGCACCGCGATGTCGGGTTTGAGCAAAGCGGTTAAATCCGCGTATCCCCGGGCGGAAAAATTCATGTTGGTCAGCGGGTCCGTGTAATGGTTGTCCTGCCCCGCGGAATTGACGATCAGGTCGGGCTTGAAATCCTCGAGAATCGGCAGCACGGCCTTTTTGATCACCGTCAGGAAACCCTCTTCGGAAGTATACGGCGGCAGGGGAATGTTCAGCGTGGTGCCGGCCGCGGTCGGCCCGCCGAGTTCCTTGGAAAATCCCGATCCCGGGAAAAGGGTTCTGCCGTCCTGGTGCATGGATATAAACAGGGTGTCCGGATCGTGCCAGTAAATGTCCTGGGTGCCGTCTCCGTGATGGCAGTCCGTATCGATAATGGCGACCCGGTCGATTCCATAGGCCTTTCTGAGGTATTCGATCATGATGGCTTCGTTATTGACGTTGCAGAATCCCCGGCCGCCGTGAACCACTCGCATGGCATGGTGTCCCGGGGGGCGGACCAGGGCAAATCCCCGATCCACAAGCCCGTCCATCCTGGCCCTGCCGATGGTCTTGGCGCCGCCGGCACTGATGAAATGCGATTCGGTCATGACACTGCGGGCATCGGGCACGCAGAAATGTACTCTCTGTACATCCTCGATGTCCACCACCTCCGCCTTGAGTTCCCGGATGCCTTCAATGTCGAACAGGCCTTCCTCAAAGATCTGGTCCTGGGTGTATAACAGGCGCTCTTCGCGTTCCGGGTGGGTGGGGCTGATGGCCCAGTCGTATGCCGGAAAAAAAATCAGGCCGGTCTGGTTTCTGGCTTTGAGCATGAACTTTCTCCGAATTATCCGGATTTAAATCCCCGGGCGCGGCCGGGCGTTGTTTCCTGCGGCAAATCAGCAGGCTGGATCCCGGGGAATTTTTTCGGCAATTTGCCGGTACTCGTGAATCAATCCGGGGCGGACCTGGACTTTGATCCGGATATTTTTTCCGATCATCCGGAAGTCCCGGATCATATTGAACTCGAATTCCTCGAGCACGTCGATCTCCAGGTCCTCTGTGCGTGCCCCTTCCCGCATCGCCTTTTTTTTCAGCAGTTCTTCCGCCATTTGGCGGGCGTCTGCGAGCTTGAAACCGGGCTTGAGCGATTGGACAAACATTTCTTCCGGTGCGGAAGCTTCCAGTTTGTAAGTGTCTGCAAACAGGGTGACCTCGCAGGTGGTGCGGGAAAGCGCGGTGCCCACGGCATTTGCCACATCCCACTGGGGAACCCTGTGGACCGTGTAGTCGGATATGGATTCCAGGTGTTGTGCAAATTGCGGGGTCGGCCCGCCGAGCACCAGCAGGTGCGTGGGGTTGATGCGATGGCCGTGCAGGGCTTCGTGCACTGTATATACGGGTTTGCTGTTGATCGTTTCCACCATTTGCCGGGCGTAATCCAGGATCTGCCGACAGGTTTGGTCAAATATCTTCCGGGCCGCATCTTCCGTGGCAAGCCCGAGTTTTTTTGCAATGGCGGAAATGCCGTTTTCCGCCTTTTCCCGGTCGCCTTTGCCGGCTTTGCCCAGCACGAACAAAGCATCTGTGGGCGTGGGTTCCGGGCCGCCGTATGCAAGGGCCGGGCCGCTTCGATCCGGCCCGATGGTCAGCTCGCCATCGGTGACCCGCACCACGCTGTCGCCGCCAATGCCCACCGACTGGGTGTGCAGGGACCGGATCAGGGTTTTATAACCTTTGATTTCGATACCGTGCGGAGCCAATACCGGGATCCCGTTGATCAGCACCGCCATGTCCGTGGTGGTGCCGCCGATGTCGAGCACGATGGTTTCGGCATCCGGCGGGGCAAACGCAATGGAGCCCATTACGCTGGCCGCGGGCCCGGACAAAATGGACTGGCCCGGAAAGTCAATGGAGGTTTCAAAATCCATGGTGCCGCCGTCGGCTTTGAGAATGTAGATCGGCAGATCAATGCCCTTTTGCTCCAGAGACTGCTTGACGGCTTCGAAAAAGTTCTTGTGGACCGGGTAGACCGAGGCGTTTAAAAAGGCCGTGGCAATGCGCCGCGGGAAACTGAAGCTGCCGGAAATATTGTGACCCAGAAAGACTTTTTCAAACATCGGGGCAATGATTTCCAGGATGCGCATTTCATGGGCCGGGTTGCGGATGGAGAATTTGCCGACCACGCCCACGTATTCGATCCCGGCTGACTTCATTTTGTCTGCGGCATCCCTGACTGCCTGCTCGTCAAGCGCGCAGATTTCCCGGCCGCTGTGGTCCATGGCCCCGGCAACCAGGTAGTAATGATCTCCGGTGCGGAAATATTCCGGATCTATGCCGGGCCCGCAGGTTACGATCATGCCGACGGTGGGCAGTTTTTTCTGCACAATGGCGTTGGTGGTCAGCGTGGTGGAAAGTACGGCATGGGAAATCTGATCGGCGGGGATGTCCCGGGTGATATGCGTCAGCCCGGAGAATACCGCGTCAAAAAGTGATGAAGCGTCAGTGGCGACTTTGATCCGTCTTTGAAGACCGTTTTCGTCAAGAAGAACGACGTCCGTGTGAGTGCCCCCCACGTCGAGTCCGATGATCATGGCCTGTCCCCGTGTATGAAATCGCTTCTGCCTGTCGGTTGCTGCGCCGCGTAAACGAGATGTTTCCCTAACATTGCTATCCGATAAGATCATTGTTGTCAACCGAATCCTCGGTCCCGCCCCGATTCCCGGCCAATCCACCTTTTTCCATCGAAATCGGGATCGGTATCGGGATCGGTATCGAAATCGAAGGAAAAATGCCGATAACGACAGCGCCAACGAGACCAAATCGTTTATCAGCAGCCGCGGTTTTGAATTCGGTGCGCCCTGCAAAAAAA
>JBKHJS010000180.1:0-4391 GCA_046537995.1 Desulfobacterales bacterium | reverse complement strand
ATCCGGACTCCGGGTGATTTGAAGGATTGATCCCTATGACGCTTTTTCCATTCACCGCCCTGGTTAACCAGGAAGTGGCCAAGGAGGCCCTGCTTGTTGCGGTGCTCAACCCGGCCGTACACGGGGTTTTGCTGCTTGGCAGCAAGGGCACGGGCAAAACCACGATGGTGCGCAGCCTGGGCGGGCTTTTGCCGGAAAAAAACGTCATTGAACTGCCCGTGGGCAGCGGGGAGGACATGGTCCTGGGCACCGTGGATGCCGAAAAAACCCTGGCCACCGGGGAGCTGTCAGTCAAGCCCGGGATCCTGTCCCGGGCGGACCAGGCCATTTTGTACATCGACGAGGTCAACCTTCTGCCGGATCACCTGGTGGATGTCATTTTGGATGCAGCAGCCACCGGTAAGTACCGCCTTGAGCGCGAGGGCATCTCAGCGGATATCCCTTCGCGCTTCATCCTGATCGGCTCCATGAATCCGGAGGAAGGCTGGCTCAGACCGCAGCTTCTGGATCGTTTCGGTCTGGCCGTGCATGTACGGGGACTGGAACAGGTGGATGACCGCGCAGAGGTATTTTCCCGGTATCACGGTTATTCGAAGGATCCGGAGGGATTTGCCGCACAGTTCCGGGAGCAGCAGGACGCGCTTTGTAAACGGCTGCAGCGCGCGGCCGGGCTTCTTCCCGAAGTTGCACTGCCCGATGATCTGCTGCGCCGGGTGATTGAAATGGTGCTCGAAATCGATATTTCCACGCACAGGGCCGAACTGACCGCCTGCCAGGCCGCCATGACCCGGGCGGCCATTGACGGCCGGAAGCAGGTCGAGTGGGAAGACGTTCAGGCCATGCTCCCGCTGGCCCTGCAGCACAGGCTCGGGGAAGCCGAGACCCAGACGCGTCTGACATGGGATAGACTGGAGCGGCGAATCTTCGAGGGAAGTCAGCAAGCCGAACAGAGCAAGCCCGGGTGGCTCCCGTCGCCGTTTTACCGAAAAAAAAAAGCCAAAACGCAACCCTGAGCGTGGAAATGCGCAGCCGGACCGGTGACCAATCCGGACCGGTCCATGTGATGCATCCGTTTTTGGAAACCGCACAGCCCGGCAGCAGCCGCCCCTTTGTTCCGCACCGCGAGCGTTCGGTCCGGGGAAGGCACCCTTGCCGATTCAGAAAGCCGGTATTGGCCAAACAGGGCCGGAAGATCGCGGTGTGCGCGTGGGAACAAACCGGCCACATCGACATTCCGGCATCCATTTTCGAGGCCTGGAAGCGGGGCCACCTGCAGCCCGGCGCCCGGGACCTGGTTTCCCCCCGGAACGTGGCGCCGCTGTCCCGGCTTGTGGTTTTCCTTCTGGACGTCAGCGAGTCCATGTCCAGTACCCTGGACTGGATGCGGAGCTGGGTGCAAGCGGCCATGGAACAGGCCTATCTGCGCAGAGACTCGGTGGCCGTGGTCATTGTTCAGGGAAAGGAGGCCGGGGTACTTGTGCACCCCACCACCAGCCTGGGCTTTGTCCTGCACCGGCTCTCCGAGGTCCGGGTCGGGGGCGGGACACCGCTGGATCGGGGGATCATTGCACTTTCCCGGATCATGATGCAGCACCGGGATGCCTACCCGGTAATCGACGTGTGCCTGCTCACAGATGCCCGCTCCACTTCGCCCCTGGATACACCCGAAATCCGGGCCCGGGCCCGGGAGGTTTCCGGGGCGGCCCGGGAGGTGGTACTCCTCAATCCCGGCTCCGGAACCGATCGGCATATGCAGGAACTGGCCGCATTACTGCATGCTTCGCTGATTGATATGCGCCCCTGATTATCCCGATTTTGGGGTCATTTCGATTGTTGCTTTCAGCAGGATCCGTGGTTATCATTCAACTCGTGCCCCGGCGGGGTGCGGATATGTGTATTTTTTTTTTAATTGGAAGCCAACCCATGTTGAACCCGGATCCCATGCAGTACGGCAAAAAAAACAAAAAGCCCGCTTACCTGGGATGGTACGGCCGCTTTGTTTTTCCGCATATCGAAGTGCTGGTCACCAGGGGCTTAGGCAAAATCCGCAGGCGGCTGTTGAGCCAGGCCCACGGCCGGGTCATGGAAATCGGGGCAGGTGCGGCCCAGAACCTGACGTACCTGCCGGAAACCGTGCAATCCTATCTTGCCACGGATCCATCCCCTGTGATGGTGGGCAAGGCAAAAAAAGAGATCCTGCGGCACAAGCCTCCGGGGCTGGATGCCCGCTTGATGCGGGCGGCTGCCGAGGGCATCCCGGTGAAAAGCCAATCCGCGGATACAGTGATCAGTTTTCTGGTGCTTTGCTCTGTTTACGATCCGTTTGCCGCCCTATCAGAAGTTTACCGGGTATTGCGGCCGGGCGGCAGTTTCCTGTTTTTCGAACACGTCCTGGCGCCCGGGGGCGCCACCGTTTGGTGGCAGAACCGGATCAACCCCGTGTGGAAACGCCTCGGGGGCGGCTGCCACCTCAACCGGGACACGGCGGATACGATTGAAAAAAGCGGCTTCTGCTTCGAGCAGTTCCGGCAATACCGCAACCGGAAAATGGGCCCGGCCATCACCGCCAATGTCATTGAAGGCGTGGCCGGAAAGCGGGAGTTTTAACCAAAAGCGAACACTGCAATTCGGGAAAAATTTCAGTGGCTCTTCATCCTTTTCTTCATGCCGCCGTGCCCGGGCATCCTGCCGGGCTGCCCCGTATCGCCGTATTGTGTCATCATTTCCTCCAGCATCTGTGACTGGTCATTTGTAAGCACGGCTTTCATTTCTGTCCCGGTTTCATAGGCAGCCGCCTGCATATTGATTTTTATGTCCGCACACGTCTTGAGCTGGCTTTTGATCTTGTCTGCGGCAGCATTGTTTTCCATCAGGGTCTGGACTTTGATTTTCTCTTTTGCCAGTTTCGCCTTGTAATCCACCTGTTGCTTTTTAAAGCTTGTCTGCAGATCAATTAGCTTTTCGGTCTGCTCCGGGGTCAGCGATAACTGGTTCTGCAGACCGGGCAGCATATGGACCATCATCTTGTATTTGTGCATCGGCCCGGAGCCCATCATGCCATGCTGCATGGGGCACATACCGCCCCCCATCATGCGGCCGTGCATACCGGTGTACTGCTGGCCGGATTGCCAATCATCCCCCTGACTCATCTGTGCATTTGCCGTCAGGCATGCGAGAAAGAAAACGGCTGCTGCAATGAATGCGATTTTCTTCATGATAAAACCCTCCTTGTATAATGAAATTTCACGTTTTTAATCAGGGGACAATCCACAGGGCGGCATCTGTCAGATGCGAGATCAGATAACTGGAAACACTGCCCATGAAAAATCTCTTGTTGATTCCCCGTTTGCCGACAACAACCGTGCCGTAGTCCCCTTGTTTGAATTCATCGGCAATGGCCTTGCCGATATTGCGTTTTACCGGTTGGGTTTTAAAATTCACCTGGTTTTCGTCAAATGCCTTTTCCTTTAATCTGCCCCGGGCATGCTGCATAAAGTTGTCCATGCACTGCCGGTTGGCGTGCTCGACGATTTTTGTCACTGCTTCCTGGTCCTGGGCATCGCTGGATGCATTGAAGTCAATTCCGCATGTGTCTTTTAATGAGGGCTGTACGTGAAAGATTGTTAATTCAGCCTCCGGATTCGGATGCATGATATCAACAAGGTGATCTAAGGCCTTGGCGGAACTTGTTGAGCCATCCACTGCCAGCAGAATGTTTTGCGAGGAAATTTGGCCGTCCACCACCCATACCGGGATATCGGCATTGTGTTCGATCACGTTCTTGGTGGTGCTGCCGATAAAGGTTTCCTGGAGTCTTGAAAGCCCCCGCCGCCCCATGACAATGGCATCCATGTATTCACTCCGCGCCTTTTGGATGATATCTTTGGCCACCCCTTCACGGCGCTGGCGGGTTAGCAGTTCAATGCGCTCTTCGGCCACGCCCGAGCGGATCAAATGCTCCTTATGCTGCTGCAGGATTTTGGTTCCCGATTCCGCGTTTTTTTCCTGCAACTCCTTGAGTTTCTTGTTGGCCTCCGGGTTTTTTTTGGCTTCTTCCACGACATATTCCGATAAGAACGGCTGAACATGGAAAAGCGAAAAAACCACGTCCTCAAGCGCCCCGGACATCATCACCGCATAATGCAATGCATCGGATGAATGCTTTGCGCCGTCTATGGGCAGAAGGATCTTTTTCAATTTAGCACTCCTTTCATCATATGATTTTTGCCTGGCTGAAAGCCGCCAAATGCCTTATTATCCAAAAATAATCATAAAGCGGATTGTATCAAACCACACCTGCCGCAATTGACTTTGTTCTCTATAAGTTATAGAATGAACAAAAAATGATGGCACCGTAAAAAGCTGTTTATCCCGCAGCCGCGGTATTTTTG
>JBKHJS010000179.1:0-4404 GCA_046537995.1 Desulfobacterales bacterium | reverse complement strand
GCCGGCAGCCGGGCGCGGCCGGATTACTACGCCCGGCAGGCCAAAAAGGATCGGTTCCCGGCCAGGTCCGTATACAAGCTCCGGGAAATCCAGGAGAAATACCGCCTGATCCGGCCGGGCCACACGGTCCTGGACCTGGGATGCGCCCCCGGGTCGTGGCTTTGTTATGCTGCCGACCTGGTGGGCCCGTCCGGGCGCGTGATCGGTGTGGATCCGAAGTCCGCGGACGTTGAGAATCGTTCAAATATTCTTATATTTCAATCGGATATAAATGAACTGGAACCGTCTGCGTGGGAAGTCATTGACCAGGGCGTGGATGCGGTGTTAAGCGATATGGCGCCGTCGACCACGGGCCGCAAGGAAGTGGATACCGCCCGTTCCGAGCAGTTGTGCGAAATGGCGCTTTACGTGGCCGACCGGGCGCTTAAGCCGGGCGGCGCGTTCGTATGCAAGATATTCCAGGGTCCGGGCTTCAAGCCGTTTTCCGAATCGGTCCGGGCCCGGTTTGAGAACATGAAGATATTCAAGCCCCAGAGCTGCAGAAAGGAAAGCAAGGAGATCTACATTATCGGCACGGGGAAAAAACAGGAGGCATAAATGGCAGGACACAGCAAGTGGGCAAACATCAAGCATAAAAAAAGCGCCGAGGACGCCAAGCGCGGCAAGATTTTCACCAAGATTGTCAAGGAAATCATCGTGGCCGCCCGCATGGGCGGGGGCGATCCGGATGCCAATCCCCGGCTGCGCACGGTGCTGGAAAAGGCCAAGCAGAACAATCTGCCCAAGGAAAACATTGACCGGGCCATCAAAAAGGGCACGGGCGATCTCGAAGGCGTCAATTACGAGGAAAACTCCTACGAGGGCTATGGTCCCGGCGGGGCGGCCGTGTACGTGGAATCCCTGTCAGACAACAAGAACCGCACGGTTGCCGATATCCGCCACATTTTCAGCAAGCACGGCGGCAGCTTGGGGGAAAACGGCTGCGTTTCCTGGGTGTTTGACAAAAAGGGATGGATTCCGGTTAAAAAAAGCGATGCAGACGAGGAAACCCTCATGGAAACCGCGCTTGACGCCGGTGCCGAGGACATCCGCGACGAGGAGGACGTGTTTGAAATCATCACTCCGCCCGAGAAGTTCGAGGATGTCAAGGCGGCCCTGCGGGAGGCCGGTGTTGTATTCGAGGGCGAAGAGGTGACCCTGCTGCCCCAGACCACCATCAGCCTGACCGGCTCGGATGCCGAGAAAATGCTCAAGCTGATGAACGCGCTTGATGACAACGACGATGTGCAGCGGGTGCACACCAACGCGGATATTCCGAGCGAAGTTATGGAAGCTTTTGCTTAAGAGCCGGTTTGAAAATGCCCCCTTTGGCCCAATTTCTGCGTCAGGCGCAAATTTGAGTCCTCGAAATACTTAAAGTATTCCTGCGGTTCAAATTTTTGCCTTCCTTGAACTTGAACCAAATTGAACATTTTCAAACCGGCTCTTGTGGGCTTATAAGGGCAGACAGAACAGATAAAAAAGCGCCGGGGAACTTTCTCCCCGGCGCTTTTTTTTTATGGATTGTGGTTTTAAACAGCGGTTTATGCGGTTTCGGCCACCGGTTCTTCCTCGGTTTCCGGCTGTTTTTGTTTTTCCACGTGAAATGTGATTTCATCACCGCTCACGTCCGCGACGATCCGGTCGCCCTCGCTGATCCCGCCTTCCAGGATCTTCATGGAAAGCGGGTTTTCCACCAGGTGCTGGATGGTGCGTTTCAGCGGCCGGGCGCCGTATACCGGGTCAAAACCGCGTCTTGCCAGCAGGTCCCTGGCCGCGTCCGTGAGATCGATTTCAATGCTTTTTTCTTCAAGCCGCTTTTCCAGGTGTTTGAACTGGATATCCACGATATCGCGCAGCTGCTCGCTGGTCAGGTTGTGGAAGATGATCAGCTCGTCGATCCGGTTTAAGAATTCCGGCTTGAAGGTGGCGCGCAGCGAGCCCAGCACGCGCTCTTCCATCTGCTCCCTGTTCTGATCGCTGTGATTCTGGATTTCCTGGGTGCCCACGTTGGACGTCATGATAATGATGGTGTTTCTGAAGTCCACGGTCTTTCCCTGGCCGTCTGTCAGGCGGCCGTCATCCAGGATCTGGAGCAGTACGTTGAACACGTCTGCGTGCGCCTTTTCGATTTCGTCAAACAGGATCACCGAGTAGGGCCGCCGCCGGACGGCCTCGGTGAGGTATCCGCCTTCCTCATATCCCACGTATCCCGGAGGAGCCCCGATCATGCGGGACACGGCGTGTTTTTCCATGTACTCGGACATGTCCAGGCGGACAATGGCCTGCTCGTCGTCATAGAGAAATGCCGCCAGGGCCTTGGCCAGCTCGGTTTTGCCCACGCCGGTGGGCCCCATGAATATAAAGGACCCGATGGGCCGGTTGGGGTCCTGCAGGCCGGAGCGCGCGCGCCGCACCGCGTTGGACACCGCCGTGACGGCCTGCTCCTGGCCCACCACGCGGCTCTTGATGCGATCTTCCATGGCCACGAGCTTTTCGCGTTCGGTCTCAAGCATCTTGGATACCGGGATGCCGGTCCATTTGGAAACAATGTAGGCGATGTCCTCGGCATCGACTTCTTCGCGCAGCATGCGCCGGCTTTTCTGCAGCTCAACCAGTTTCGCGTTGGCTTCCTCGATTTCCTTCTGGATTTCGTTTCGCCGGCCGTAGCGCAATTGGGCCACACGCTCCAGGTCGCCCCGGCGCTGGGCCTGCTGCTCCTCGGTGCCGAGCTGGTCAAGCTCGGTTTTCAGTTCGCGCAGCCGCTGGATCGCCTGCTTTTCGTTCTGCCAGTGGGCGTTCATCCGGTGGTATTCCTCTTTTAAGCCCTCCAGCGTTTTTTCGATCTTTTGCAGGCGTTCCCGGCTGGCGTTGTCGGATTCCTTTTTCAGGGCCTCGCGCTCGACTTCAAGCTGGGTGATGCGCCGCTGGATCTCGTCGATTTCCGTGGGCTTGGAGTCGATCTCGATGCGCAGCCGGGAGGCGGCCTCGTCGATTAAGTCAATGGCCTTGTCCGGCAGAAACCGGTCGGTAATATACCGGTCTGACAATGTGGCCGCGCCCACGATCGCCGAGTCCTTGATTTTCACGCCGTGGTGCACCTCGTATTTCTGCTTCAGGCCCCGCAGGATGGACACGGTGTCCTCCACGCCGGGCTCGGAGGTCATCACGGGCTGAAAGCGGCGCTCCAGTGCCGCGTCTTTTTCGATGTTTTTCCGGTATTCGCTGATGGTGGTGGCGCCCACGCACCGCAACGAACCCCGCGCCAGGGCGGGCTTTAACATGTTGGATGCGTCCATGGCGCCTTCGGCCGCGCCCGCGCCCACCAGGGTGTGGAGTTCGTCGATAAACAGGATGATCTGGCCCTCGGACTTTTCCACTTCCTTTAAAAGGGCTTTCAGGCGGTCCTCGAACTCGCCCCGGTACTTGGCCCCGGCGATCAGCGCGCCCATGTCCAGGGCGATAATGCGCCGGTCCTTGAGTGTTTCGGAAACATCGCCTTCCACGATGCGCTGGGCAAGGCCCTCCACGATCGCGGTTTTGCCCACGCCCGGCTCGCCGATGAGCACGGGGTTGTTCTTGGTGCGCCGCGAGAGCACCTGGGCGATGCGCCGGATCTCCTCGTCCCGGCCGATAACCGGGTCGAGCTTGCCGAGTCTTGCCTGCTCGGTCAGATCGCGGCTGTATTTTTCCAGCGCCTGGTACTTGTCCTCCGGGTTCTGGTCTGTAATGGTCTGGTTGCCCCGGATTTCGGTGAGCGCGTTTAAGATGTCGTCGTGCTTTAACCCGTGGCGCTCGAAAATACGGGGCACATCGCCTTCCTTGGTCTCGGCCATGGCCAGGAAAATGTGCTCAATGGAGACGTACTGGTCCTTCATGTTCGAGGCAGTGGTAAAGGCCGATTCCAGGAGCTTCTTGCACTGGCTGGAAATATAGACCTCGCCGGCGCCCTCGACCCGGGGCAGTTTTTCCATGGCCGCGTTGACGTCCTTTTGGAGCTCTGAGGGATTGGCCCCGATCTTCCGGACCATGGCGACCACGATTCCCTGGGGGTCATCGAGCATGCCGGCCAGCAGATGAAGCGCTTCGATCTGCTGGTGATTCTGTCGGCTGGCCCGGGAATGGGCATCCTGAATCAGTTCCTGGGATTTTATGGTAAACTTGTCAAACCTCATGGAGGCCTCCTTGTATTTTTTTTCATCTCATGATCTACGTCATGATACGGCAATCTGTTTGGATTCTTTGTATTTGGAATTATTCAAAAATACAATAACCACGGAAACCGGATTGTCAATGCGAACCCCGGCGGCCGGGCGGAAATAATTTTAATTGACCGGCGGGACGGATACCCTTATTTTTGAATTA
>JBKHJS010000178.1:0-4407 GCA_046537995.1 Desulfobacterales bacterium | reverse complement strand
ACCTTTCTTCTCGATTTTTCCGGTGATATATCCGGAAATGCGGACCGTGAAGTAAAGCAGCAGGATGGCGGCGATCACCCCGCAGATACCGGCAATGCTGATCTGGAGTGCCTCCCACATGGTCTTCCTCCTATCCCTTGATGACCCGGGGCAACACGAGGTGGTGGTGCGGGCAGATGGACTGCGGATTCTGGTAGGCCGCCCCGGCAAAGGCCTCCAGGTATCCGCGGATTTCGCCCAGGTCCGCGATTTCGTCGAGCAACCCGGTCCTGGCGCAGAACAGGGGGCGGGAGGTTTCGTGGTACTTTTCCACCAGCTCGTTCATTTTCTCCACCGTGGGGTCCAGGGGCTTGCCGGCCTGCTGCTCCTTGATCAGCCGGCGGGTGTAGGTTGCCACCGCGGCGGTCTCACCGTGCATGACGTAAATCTCGCTGGCGGCCGTGCCCAGGGTAAAGGCATTGTGCCGGTTGGCCGTGGGACCGCCCAGGATGTAGTGGGCCGCGGCAGATCCTTTACGCAGGGTCACCAGCATCATGGGCACATCCGTCTGCTGGATGGAGTAAATCAGGCTCTGGCCCAGGCCCAGCAATTCTGCCTTTTCCGCCATGTTGCCCACGTCGATACCCGAAGTGTCCTGAAACCAGATAATCGGCAGCCGGTCCCGGCCGCACAGGGTGACAAACTCGTTCATCTTGATCAATCCCTGGCGGTAAAGCTTGCCGCCGATGCCCGGGTAATCAGCATACTCCGGATACCCCTTGGGCAGAATCCCCTGCCGGTTGCCGATGCACCCGAAAAGCAGGCCGTTGATCTTGACCAGGCCGGTATATACCTCCGGGCCATAGTCCGGCCGGAATTCCATGTGCTCGCTGCCGTCGATCAGGCGTGCCAGGATTTCCTCGAGCACGTAGGTCCGCTTGGGATTGGCCGGCAGCAGGTAATAGAGATCATCTGCCGGATAGGCCGGGTTCTTGGGTGTATCCACCCGGAAGACATCCGGATCATAGGCCGGCAGCTTGGTCATGTATTCGCGCATGGCAGACAGCACATCTTCTTCCCGTTCAAAGACAAACCGGAAAAAACCGGTTTCATCGTGGTGGATGTCCACGGTGCCCGGGGGGGTGACCTGGTGCTTTTGGGCCGCTTCCACGAGCTCGTGGGCGGACTGGGAGTCAAAATACCCCTTGGGGCTCATGCCGCTGACAATGCCGGCGCCCCCCACGGCGATATTGCAGTTCTGGTGGGCAAACAGGACGGTGGGGCTGATGCCCTGGTATCCGCCGCCTGCCGGGTTTGTGCCGTATATGCCGGCCAGGATGGGAATACCCATCTGCTCGAGCTCGGCATGCCGGAAAAAGGTGGTGCCCGAGCACCTGCGGCCGGCATAAAACTTTTCCTGCTCCGGCAGCTTTACCCCGCTGCAGTTGACCACCCAGATCAGGGGCACGTTCAATCGCTTGGCCAGGTCCGTGACCCGCAGGATGTTCTCCGGCTGGCCCGGGACCCAGGCGCCGGCCAGGTACTTGTTGTCAAAACCGATGACCACGGCCCAGCGGCCGTTGATCTGTGCCAGCCCGTCGACCACGTTGGTGGTGCAGTCGTCGTTGTCCGCAGGATTGTAAAGGGTGTGCAGCGGCCGCCATGTTCCCTTGCCCACCAGGATTTCCAGGCGCTGCCAGATGGTGAGCTGGCCCCGGGAATTGATTTTTTCCGCAGGCAGCCCGAATTCGGCGGTTTTCTCCTTGGCCGCGCGGATTTCGGCCTCGGCCTGTGCCAGTTCATCCGCGCTTTGCCGGGAGCGCTCTTTGCTTTTTTCCTTGAGCCTCTTGCCCAGGACATCCATGTTTTTGAAATATCTGTGCATATCAGAACCTCTCCTTCCATGCCGGGGGATTTGCCGGCATTGCGGAAAAATCGATCCGCGCGCGATGCTTTATGGGTTGTTGTTTACGCCGGGAGCATCACCACATCATCTTCTTATTAAGCACAAAACAGATGTGGATCATATGATCCAGGGCATCAAAAATCAAGCTCAGAAAACCGGAAACCGGATGAAAAGCAAGCAGTTTGCAAAATGAAAAAATCATGCGGCGCACTTCTGAGAAGTGCCGGAATATGCCTTGACCTTGTGGGGGTTTTCTGGGAAAATAATTGTGTTTTGGAACCCACGGATAAAGCATGTGCACGGCCAAAGGAGAACGAAAGCATGGATCTGCAGGCGCATTGCCCGGAAAAAATCCTGGCCCCGGAAAAAGCGGTCCAGAAAATCAAGAACGGAAGCCGGGTGTTTATCGGTACCGGCTGCGGAGAGCCCCAGCAGCTCATCCGCTCCATGGTCGAGGATGAAAGCATCCAGGACATCGTGGTCTACCAGATGCTGTCCTCCACCTTTGCCCAGTACGTGGATGATCCCCATTTTGCCAGCCGGTTTTCCCTGAAGCTCTTTTTTATCAGCCTGCACATGCGGCAGGCCGCCTTTGAGGGCAAAATCGACTACATTCCGGCCTACCTTTCCCAGATCCCGGACCTGTTCGACTCCAGGCAGATCGGCCTGGACGTGGCCCTGGTCCAGGTCAGCCCCCCGGACCGGTTCGGATACTGCAGCCTGGGCATCTCCGTGGACATCACGGTTTCGGGAATGGAAAACGCCCCGGTGGTGATTGCCCAGGTCAACCCCCGCATGCCGCGCACATGGGGAGATGGATTTGTTCACGTTGACGACATTAATTATCTCGTGCCGTATGAAGAACCGCTGGTCGCAGCGCTGCCCGAGGCCAAGAACCAGGAAATCCTGGAACGGATCGCAAAATACATCAACCAGCTCGTGGACGACGGTTCCACCCTGCAGGTGGGCTTCGGTCACCTGCCCAATTCCATCCTGCAGCATTTAAACGGCAAAAAGGACCTGGGCCTCCACACCCAGGTGATCACCGACGGGTTTCTGCCGCTGTTCCAGCAGGGGGTGATCACAAACAAGAAAAAATCCTACCTGCCCAACCGGGTGGTGACATCCCTGTGCATGGGATCGGAGCAGCTCTACAAGTTCATGGATGACAACCCCATGTTCTATTTCCGGGTTGCCGATTTCGTCAACGATCCGAATATCATCGCCAAAAACGACAACCTCATCTCCATTAGTTCGGCACTGGAAATCGACCTGACCGGACAGATCTGCACGGATTCCAAGGGATATCTGTTTTACAGCGGCATTGGCGACCAGGTGGATTTTCTGCGCGGCTCCAAGATGTCCAGGGGCGGGTTTTCCATTATTGCCATTCCCTCCACTGCCCAGGGCGGACAGGTTTCGCGCATCGTCCCCCACTTGAGCGAGGGCGCCGGCGTGGCCACCACCCGCGGCGACGTGGACATCGTGGTCACGGAATACGGCATTGCCGAACTTCACGGCAAGGGAATCTACCAGCGGGTCATGGAACTGGCCCAGATCGCCCACCCCAGCTTCCGCGAAATGCTCATTGAAGAGGCCAAAAAGCGGCATTACATTTTCGGCGACCAGGTCCCGCCCAGCAAGCAGGACCTCATGTTTCTGGAGAACTACAAGTCACACCTGGAGCTGGAAAGCGGAAAGACCGTGGAGTTCCGGCCGCTTCTGCCTTCGGACGAATTCGCCACACGCAATTTCTACTACTCGCTGCAGGAAAGCACGGTTTTCTACCGCTTTTTCTATCGCCGCAAGATTTTCTCGCGCGAAATGCTGCAAAAGCAGTGGGCATCAGTGGACTATCACCAGAACATGACAGTTGTCGGCATGGTCCAGCGCGGCAAGCACAAGGAAATCGTGGCCATCGGCTCTTACGGCCAGGCGGAAAAGGACGTGGCCGAAGTGGCCTTCGTGGTCAAGGAAGACTATCAGGGAATGGGACTGGGCAGCTATCTGCTCGAGTTGCTGGAAAGAATTGCCAGGGAGAACAAGTACAAGGCTTTCACGGCCACGGTCTTAAGCGAAAACCGGGCCATGATCCGGGTTTTTGAAAAACGCTACCCCGATGCCGAGATCAAGCGCGGTTTCTCCGGAGAACTGGAACTCTACATGCCGTTTGACCAGCCTGCGGATGCGGACAAGAAAGCAGGCCAGCAAGGCGAAGAGTGAGTCTCCACCCGCATAGCGGGTGGCCCCAGCTATCCTTTCCTTAAAGGTGGAAGGAAAAATACAAGGAATAAATTCGAAATTCGAAGCACGAATCTCGAAACAAATTCTAATGACAAAAATTCAAAATCCGAAACAGACTTGGTTATTCTGATTTCGGATTTGTTTATCCCTTACGGGATGCTAACGCGCGAATTTCGATATTTGAACTTCGCATTTCGGTTTATCTCTCCGAAACGGTCAAACTTTAGGTGGGGGATTTAAATCTTATCACCCCTCTTGCCCGTAAAGGGCCTTGATTT
>JBKHJS010000032.1:0-17794 GCA_046537995.1 Desulfobacterales bacterium | reverse complement strand
TTCGAGCCTCAATTTCCGCTCGGAAACCCGCTTTTCCGCACCGCCGCCAGGGCAACGAAGTGCAATTTCGTTAAAGCGTAAAAAAGGACTTCCTTGGAAGGTTTTGCAGACCCGGGGCTAGTTGCCGAGCAGGTCCTTTCGCAGTTCCTGGAGGTGCTTTTCCGATCTATCGCTGAGCCATATGCCGAAAAGGGCCTCTTTTACCGGCATGCCCGGGACCACCACTGCGGGCTTGTTTCTTTGATTCTTAAAGACCTCGACTCCCGCCTCCGGAATGTACTGGATGTCAAAGACATCCTCCTTGTTGATTTCTTCGGCAAAAGCGGTGATAAACAAATCGATTTCGTCCTGGATGGGTTCGGTGTTGCCGTCTGTGGATTCCTCAAAACCGGTCAGGGTGGCCTCTGTAAATTTCTCGGAATCAAGCATGCCGCTGAGAATATGAATTTTCAAGGCCATGGTTTCATCTGCTGCAATGATCTGTTCCGCATCCGCGCTCGGTTCTTTGAGATACAGCCCGGCTGCATAAATGTCTAGGCCGATGAAAAACTTCTCCCGCACCCCGGCACCGTTTAAAACCAGCTTTTCCCCGGCCACCTCGATCTCATTGGGCAAAGTGACACCGCCCACCTCGGCCGCATTCGCGATCTCCGGCACGCCGGATACGGCAAAAACCGCAATCAGAATCCCGGTTATACAACATCCGGTCCAGAACAAAAATCTTTTCATTTTTCTCTGCCCCCTCTTTTTTGCGTTATCTGCTTAACTCAGCGTTTGCATGCTGATACCAAAACAAGCATATTTTTTCAAATAAAGCAAGCCCCCGACGGCTTCGTAAAAAGCTTTTTATTCCGCCGCGACGATATTATTTTTGCAGAAAAAAAATCCGTAAGCACCTTGGCTGATCAGCGGCGCGAAAAAGGCGTTTCCTCGCTCCAGGAGCCTCTTCGAGCCTCAATTTCCGCTCGGAAACCCGCTTTTCCGCACCGCCGTCAGGGCAATAAAGTGCAATTTCGTTAGAGCGCAAAAAAAGGATTTCCTTGGAAATCCAATATCGGCGTTGCGTTTCATCCCTCGCAATTTCACCTACGACAATCAACCCCTGTTTATCCCGAAAACCGCAGGGACTCGGAAAACTTCTCCCGGACCGCTTTTTCGGCATCCGCCACGATCCGGTCCAGCAGCTCCGCCACCCCGGGGATATCACGGATCAGGCCCATGCATTGGCCGGCGGACAGGGTGCCGGCTGCCATGTCGCCCTGTTCAAGCATTTCCTTTCCAACCCGGCCGGCCACGTAGGGCACGATATCCTCGATTTTTGTCTCGCCTTGCTTTGCCTCGATTTCCAGCACCTTGTCCGCGGCCGGATTGGCAAGCACCCGCTCGGTATTTCGCAGGGTGCGCATGATAAGCCGGGTATCGAGCTCGGAATGATCCAGCAGGGCCTTTTTGACATTCTCGTGAACCGGTGCTTCCCGGGTGGCAACAAACCGGGTGCCCATGTTCACGGCATCCGCGCCGAGCACCAGGGCTGCGGCCAGGCCGCGGCCGTCAGCAAACCCGCCGGATGCCACCAGGGGCAGATCCACGGCATCCCGGGTCCGGGGCACCAGGACCAGGGAGGTAACATCATCTTCCCCGGGATGGCCCGCAGCCTCAAACCCGTCAATGCCGATAGCGTCACACCCGACTTTCTGCGCTTTTTTGGCGTGGCGCACCGAGGTGCATTTATGCAGCACCTTGATTCCCGCGGACTTGATCTGCTCCATGTATGGCTCCGGGTTTCTGCCCGCGGTTTCGATAAACTCGATGCCCTCTTCAATGCACACCCGGATGTAGCCCGGGTAGTCCGGCGGGGTGAGCGTGGGCAGAAAGGTCAGGTTGATGCCAAAGGGTTTGCCTGTCATTTGGCGGCACTTGCGGATTTCCCCACGAAGGCCCTCGGGATCCGGAAAAGTCAGCGCGGTCATAAAACCCATGCCCCCGGCATTGGCCACCGCAGCCGTAAGTTCGGCCCGGGCGATCCACATGAGCCCGCCCTGGATGATGGGTTTTTCAACGCCGAAAAGCTCGGTGATGCGGGTTTGTATCATGTTTGCGCTCCTGTGAATTTTGAAATAAAGCGGCCAATGGAATCACGAAGAACGCGAAGCGCGCGGAAAAACGAAAACTTCGTGTTCTTCGTGTACTCCGTGATTCAAATCAGGCGTGCACAATAACTTCAACTCTTGTATATATTGAAAAAAAATGGGAGTTGCAACCGTCAAGATGGCAGAAAAGCCGTCCCTACCCGATAAGTGCCTGCGTCATGGCCCGGGCCGCGGCGATAAAGGGCTGTGGGTAAATGCCTGCGGCAACCGTCAGGAAAATGAATACCAGGGCCAGAAAATTCAGAGAAGCCGGGATGCGGACCAACGGCGCACTGTCTTCGGGCTCCAGAAAATAGGCCGCCTTCAGCACCCGCAGATAGTAGTACAGGGAAATCACCACGTTTACCATGGCAACAATCACCAGCCACAGATATCCGTTTTCCGCAGCAGCGGTAAATACCAGCAGCTTGGCCGTAAACCCGACGGTCGGCGGAATGCCGGCAAGGCTGAACAGCGCGAGCATCAGGGCCGCGGCGAGCACCGGGGCCTGCCTGTGAAGCCCGGCCAGGTCGTTGATCCGGATATTGTTTCCCCCGGGTGCAACCTGAATCACGATCATAAAACAGGTCAATTTCATGATAAGCAAGGACAGAACATAAAACACCCCGCTGAAAAGGCCCATGGCATTGAAGCTCAAAATCGCGATCATCAGGTATCCGGCATGTGCCACGCTGGAAAACGCCAGCAGGCGCTTTAAATCCTGCTGGGCAATGGCTGCCAGGTTGCCCAGGGTCATGGAAGCCACGGATACCACCATGAGAAATCCCACCAGTTGATCCCCGCCTGCTCCGGCCGCAGCGGTTATCCGCATGAGCACGGCAATTCCGCCGGCCTTGGAGACAGTGGCGATATACGCGCCCGCCTGGTGCGGGGCGGCCTCGTAGACATCCGGGGCCCAGAAGTGAAACGGGAAAGCCGCGATCTTGAACAAAAACCCGGACAGGCCCAGCACAAACCCGATCAGTACCACAGGTTCATTAAGCCGGCCGGGCAGTTCCCGGGCCAGATCCGCCAGGTGCAGGCTCAGGCCGGTGCCGTAGAGCAGCGCAAACCCGAAAAGCATCAACGCCGAGGCGCAGGCGCCGATGATAAAATATTTCAGCCCGGATTCCAGCCCCTTTTCCCGGCCCGTTCTCAGGCAGACCAGGATATAGAGACTGTAACTCGAAAGCTCCAGGGCCAGGTATATCGCCAGCAGGTGCACGCAGCTTGTCAGCAGCATCAGGGCCAGGGTGCAGACCGCCAGCAGCAGGTAAAACTCGCTGTGCCGCTTGTCGGCCACACCTGAAAGATTCCCGCACAGGCAGATCACCAGGAAAAACCCCGCGCTGATAAGCACCTTGAACACCTGGGAGAACAGGTCCACCCGGTAGGTTCCGGCAAACAGGATGCCTTCTGCGCCTACGGCCCACACGGTCAAGGACACTCCCGCTGCCGCGGCAACCATGGCCGCGGCGTAATCGCGCGCAGGCTGCGGCCGGGCCAGGGACAGGGCGAAGAAAAGCCCGGCAGCGGCCAGCATAAAAAATTCCGGTGCAAACAGGGTCCAGTCCATCATGGCAGTCCGCTTATCAGCAGCGCAGAAGCACTTTGAATGGTTTCATACATCAAAAACGGCATAATTCCGAAGATCACGATCACCCCGGCCAGCACCAGCCGCGGCACGCCAAGGCCAAAGGAAACATCCGGCAGGTGCTTGAATTTCGGGTTGATTGGTCCGAAACAGGTCTTTTCCACCACCCGGAGGATAAACAGCGCGTTGATGGCCAGGGCGGTCACGGCAAGGGCCCCGTATACGGGATATACGTCAAACGCGGCCAGAAGTACGAGCAGCTCCGCCCAGAAGCTGGCCAGACACGGCACACCGATGCCGGTTAAGGCCGCCAGGATGAAATATCCCCCGGCCACGGGCATGACGTGCGAAAGCCCGCCCAGGCCGGCAAACTCCCGCTCATGGGTCTTGTCGTAGATATATCCCACCGCGGAGAAAAACAGCGCAGTCATCACGCCGTGGGCAAACATCTGAAACACCGCGCCGTTAAGCCCATCCACGGTCATGGTGGCAAGGCCCAGCCCCACCACGCCCATGTGGGAAACGCTGGAGTAGCCGATCACGAATTTGAGATCCGTCTGGCGCAGCCCGGCAAGTGCACCGTATACGATCCCGATGGTGGCCAGAAGAGCCATGACCGGCGCCCAGAACGCCCACCCTTCGGGACATAAAAACATTCCTATCCGAAGAATGCCGAATGCCCCGATCTTCATGAGCACGCCGGCATGCAGCATGCTCACAGCCGTGGGCGCGGCCACGTGTCCGGCCGGTGACCAGGTGTGAAACGGCCACACCCCGGCCAGGATGCCGAAGCCCACGTAAAAAAGAAAAAACGCCAGTTTCTGGGCAAACGGGGAAAAATCCGCGTGATTGACCAGGGCGGGAAGGGAAAACGTTCCCATCCCGGATTCTGCCACCACATAGACGATGCCCGGCAGAATCAGCGCGCTGCCGGCCAGCAGAAACAGGGTGAGCTTCATGGCCCCGTACTCCCGGTTCGTGCTGCCCCAGATCACGATGAGCAGGTACATGGGAAACAGGGACACGTCATACCAGACAAACAGGAAAAACAGGTCCAGGGCCATGAACATCCCGAACACGCCGGTGACCAGCAGGATGAACATGGCGAAAAACTCCTTGACCCGCAGGTCGTGCTCCCACATGGTCAGCACGCCGGTGAAAAACACGATGCCGGTGAGCAGCAGCAGGGGCGCGGAAAACCCGTCCACGCCGTTTATATAGGAAATCCCCAGAGAAGGGACCCACTGCAGGTGCTCGACAAACTGCATGCCCCCGAGCGCCCGGTCATAGGCAACAAACACGTACACCGACAACCCCAGGGTAAGAGCCGAACAGATCGTGCTGACATACTTGACGGCCTGCTTTTTTTCTGCCGGCAGCAGCACCACGGCTGCCAGCCCGGCCAGGCAGACAAGCAGGATCAGGCTCAGTACCGGAAATTGCGCGCTGTGCAGTTGCATACGCCGGTTATCCCCAAATCAGCATAATACAGGTGAGACCAAATACCACGGCAAACATGATCATCAGGCGGGCCTGGATCATCACCCGGTGTCCGCGGGCAATCATCCGGCCGGATGCCACCGCTGCACCGGCCAGGCTGTGCACGAAACCGTCGATCACGCGGTTGTCCCCCCGGCGGCAGGCTTCTGCAGCGCCCCGGTCCAGAAGCCGGGACACGGCCCAGCCCCAGATGTCATCGAGATACCAGCGCCGGGCAAACAAATGCGCAACAGCCGGCACGCGCTCAACAAACCCGGTCTGCGATGCGTTTTTCCGCCCGAACTCCGCCCATGCCACTGCGATGGCGGCAAACACCAGGCCCAGGGAAAGCGGGGCCAGCCAGGCCGGTCCGTGAACCGCTTCATGCGCGCCCGCCCCGGCCGCCAGCAAGTGCCGGATCGGTGAGGCCAGAAATCCCAGCACCAGGGTGGCAAAAGCCAGCAGGATCACCGGCCAGGCCATGGCGCCGTAGGCATACCCAACGCCCCGTGCCGGGTCTTTTGCCCGGGTTTGCTCACGTCCGGCGGCAAACCCGATGATAAACACCAGCCGGAACGTGTAATAGGCGGTTAAAAACACCCCGGCCAGCCCGGCAATCAGCCAGGCCGGATTTTCCAGGTTCGCCAGGGCGGCCAGCACCGCTTCCTTGCTGGCAAACCCGGAAAACGGCCAGATACCCGACAGGGCCGCTGCCCCAACGCCCATGCAGAGCATCGGGATCTTCAGGCCCCGGGCCCCGCCCTGCCCGATTGCGAACATGTCATTGCTGTGAAAGACGTGGATCAGCATCCCGGCGCACAAAAACAGCAGGGCCTTGAACCCCGCATGCGTGACCAGGTGGAACACGCCGGCAAAATACCCGCCTGCGGCCAGTGCCATGAGCATGAACCCGAGCTGGCTGATGGTGGAATAAGCCCACACCTGCTTGATATCCCGGCTGACCATGGCCATGGTCGCGGACATGAGCATGCTCACCGTGCCCACGGCCAGGAGAAACGCCATGGCCGCAGCCGACTGGCTGAAAAAGGGAAACATCCGCGCGATCAGAAACACGCCGGCAGCCACCATGGTGGCGGAATGCAGCAGCGCGCTGACCGGGGTGGGGCCTTCCATGGCGTCGGGAAGCCAGGTCATGAGCGGAAACTGGGCGCTTTTGCCGATCACGCCGCCAAAGATCAGCACGGCCGATACCGTGATCATCCCGGAGGAAATCCCGGCATCGCCGCTGTTTAACGCGGCAATGTCCATGACCCCGCCCCAAACCAGCAGCAGCAGGATCCCGGCCAGAAAGGCCACGTCTCCCAGGCGGGTCATGACAAAGGCCTTTTTGCCGGCCCGGGAGGCTGAAAATTTTTCAAACCAGAACCCGATGAGCAGGTAGGAGGACAGGCCCACCAGTTCCCAGAAAATGTAGAGCTGCACCAGGCCAGGGGCCAGCACAAGCCAGATCATGGCCCCGGCAAACAGCGACATAAAGGCATAATAACGGGCAAAGCCGGGATCCCCGGCCATGTATCCCAGGGAATACACCTGGACCAGAAGGCAGATCCCGCAGACCACGGCCAGCATCAACAGGCTCAGGCCGTCAAGATGGATTCCGGCGGAAATCACCGTATCCCCGGAGATCATCCATGTCACTGCCGAGCGCAGGGGCACCTCCGTGTCAACGCAGCATATCAGCAGGTACAGGGCGCACACCATGGACAAGGCAATTGCTGCCAGCGAAACTGCGGCCGCGGCCCCGGGCCTTCTGCGCAGCAGAAACAGGATCAGGGCGAATGCCGCAAACGGGGCCGCGGCTGCGGCCCAGCCGGCCCAAAGCCAGGTCTCGGATATCACGGATGCATCGGGCATATCCCCACCATCCCGCGGCTATGGTTATTCCAGTTTACACGCATCGGATTCAATGCACTCCGGATCCAGGGTGCCGGTCTGCCGGTAAATACAGACGATCAGCGCCAGGCCCACGGCCACCTCTGCCGCGGCCACTGCCAAAATGAACAGGGCCGCGGCCTGGCCCTCGATTTGCTGCAGATGCAGGCCTGCGCCCACAAAAGCCACTGCCGCGGCATTAAGCATGATTTCCAGGCCCAGCAGCAGCATAATCAGGTTGCGCCGAACAACGGTACAGATCATGCCCGTCAAAAACAGCAGGGCCGCCAGCAGAATCACGTGGGTATACGGTACGATCAATGCGCGCCTCCTTTGCCGGATCGCCTTTCTGCCCGGCTCAATCCCAGGTGAAGCACGCCGATAAGCGCCACGAGCAGCAGCAGGGAGACGATCTCAATGCCCAGCCAGTGACGTTCAAACAGGTAATGCCCGAAATCAGCCGGGGTCGCAACAGCCGCGGGCATAGGCGCTTCGGTGCCGGGCCCGGGATGCCGGACCAGCAGCAGGCAGGCCGCCACGTACAATGCACTGAGCCCGCCGGCTCCCAGATAGTGCCAAAGCAGAAACCCGGAACCTTCGGGTGCGCGGATCCGGATCATCATGACCACGAACAGAAACAATACCATGATGGCCCCGGCATAGATGATCACTTCCAGGATGCCCAGCAAAGGAGCCCCCAGCAGGAAAAACAAAAGCGCACTTGCCAGAAACGAAATCACCAGGAACAAGACCGCATGCACCATGTTTTTCCGGGTCACGGCCAGGGCCGTTGACAGGATCATCACCGCGGCGATCAGGTAAAAGAAAATGCTGTAGACACTCATGGCATATTGGTCCTGGTATTGACCGGCGGATTTTCGTTGATATGGTCTCCCTTGCCCGCAAGCCCGGTGACCACGCCGGCGTGTTGATAAAAGTCATAATCCGGGTCCTTGCCGCAGTGATCCACCAGCAGGTCCGGCTTTTCAAAAACCATGTCCAGGATGTCCCTTCTGATGTGTTCAAAATCCGGCGTCAACTGAATGGCCGAAGTCGGGCAGGCCTGCTCGCAGAGCCCGCAGTAAATGCACCTGCCGAAGTTGATCCGGAACCATGCGGCATACCGGCGGCCCTGGAAATCCTCTGCGGCCTGCATGGAGATGCAGTTGACCGGGCACACCCCGGAGCAAAGATAACAGGCCACGCAGCGCTCCCGGCCCTCCGGATCCCGGGTGAGGATGATCCGGGCCCGGGAGCGCGCCGGCAGCGGCCGCTTGTACTCCGGGTAGGATTCTGTAACCGGCCGGACAAACAGGTGCCTGCCCGTGGTGTAAAACCCTGCGGCAATTGAGACGATAGTGTCGATTACCGCCCGTATCATGCAACCCGCTCCTTTCTATCCACGAAAAAAACGACGAAGGAAATATCTTCGCACTTGCCATCCTGTTTTTTTATGCCGCCACAAACGCGCCGGTAATGAGTATATTGACCAGGGCCAGCGGGATGAGCACCTTCCAGCCCAGGTTCATGAGCTGATCGTAGCGCAGTCGCGGCAGGGTGGCCCGCACCCAGATCATGAACAGCACCACAACAACGATCTTGACCAGCAGCCAAACGGGCGGCGGCAGAAACGGGCCCCGCCATCCGCCCAGGAAAAACACCGCGACCAGGGCGCCCATGACCTGCATGTGCACGTATTCGCCCAGAAAAAACAGCCCGAAGCGCATGCCGCTGTACTCCGTGTGGAACCCGGCACCCAACTCGGTTTCCGCCTCGGGCAGATCAAACGGGATGCGCTTGGTTTCGGCCATGGCACTGATCAGAAACACTGCAAATGCCAGGGGCTGGACCAGTATAAACGGCAGCCCGGCCTGGGCGTTGACAATATCGACCAGGCTGAATGATCCGGCCAGCATGACCACCGGCACAATGGACAGCCCAAGGGCCAGCTCGTAGCTGATCATCTGGGCGGCCCCCCGGATGCCCCCGAGCAGGGGGTACTTGGAGTTCGAGGCCCATCCCCCCAGGGCCACCCCGTATACGCTTAGCGAAGACAGGGCAAATACGTAGAGCAGCCCCACGTTGATGTCCGTGATCACCATGGGAATCTCGCGGCCGCCTATGGCCAGCTCCGGGCCGAAGGGCACCACGGCAAACATCAGAAGCGCGGTGATGGCCACCACTGCCGGGGCTGCCAGAAATATCGCCCGGTCCGCGCCTTCCGGCACCAGATCTTCTTTTAACAGCAGCTTGATACCGTCTGCAACGGGCTGGAGAATGCCGTAAATCCCCGCCCGGTTGGGCCCGTAGCGCACCTGGAAGCGGCCCAGCAGCTTGCGCTCAACCAGCACAAGGTACGCGGCCAGCACCATCACCGCGGTGAGCACGGCGGTGATCTTGCCCATCAGTACCAGGTATCCGAGCAGCCAGAGCCACATGGGTTATGCCTTTTCAATTCTTCGGATTTGATTTTCGCGGATTCGGCACCGGGTGCCCTCGGCCCAGGGCTGCCACTCAATATCCGGGTGCCGATAGACCACCAGCACGCCCGGGGCCATGTGATCGGATATGCACGCATCCAGGATTACCTCGCCGTTTTCAAAACCCAGGCCCACCCGGTCACCGGCGGTGATGCCATGTTTGTCCGCATCCGCCCGGGCCATCCACACCGCGGGCAAACCCGCCAGTTCCCGGAGGCACTGCGAATAGCCAGACATGGGCTCACTGCCGAAAACGCCGGTTGCAGGCAGCAATTCAAGGCATTGTCCGGGATTTTCCGATTTTGGCACCTCTTTATCTGCACCCCCTGCTTTATTTTCTGCAAACAAACGCACCCCGTCTTCTCCCATTTGTGCCAGGCCTGACAGCGCGGAAAAATTGCTGGTCATCCAGGCGGTCATTTGGTCCTGGCTTTCCGGTTCCGGTTCACCGGCCAGCTCAAAGGCGGCCGCCCATGCCGCGAGCATGTCCCGGCCCGGAACATCGGGTGCAAACATGCGCGGCGGATGATCGCCCGCGCCGGCGGCTGCAATCGGCAGGCCGCCGACGTGCGCGGGCCGGATTTCCTGGGCCCGGCCCTCCTGGTTGACGTAAATGCCGCCGGCCTCAAACACGGTTAATGACGGAATGGCGATATCGGCCTTTTCAAACAGCGGGGTATCCAGGAAATCAACTGCCACCAGCAGGTCCAGCTTTTCCAGGGCTTTTTCCAGCCGGGGCCGGTCGGAAAGATCCTGCCACAAGTCGCTTTCAAATACTGCCAGGGCCCGGATTTGACCCGCCTCGATCCGGTCGGCCAGGTCTGCCCCACAAGCATTGCTTTCATCCATCAACGCGGCGCCAAAGGAATTGGCCTGCGGCAGGGTGCAAAACAGGCCGGCCGCAGTGCCCGAGTCGCGCAATCCAGCGACCAGATCCGCGGCCTGCATGACAACCCCGGCATCCGTGATCTCGGTGCCGCAGATCACAACCGGCCGCCAACTGGCAGAAAGCCGCTCGGAGGCGGATGCCAGGGTTTGTCCGATTTCCCCGGCGCGGCACGCAAGATGCTCGAAATCAAACGGCCAGTCCAGGGGCCGGGGGTCAATGGCCAAGATCTTTGCCCCGGCGCGCTGTGCCTGGCGCATGGCCAGGGCCAGCACTGGCGCCTCGTTTACCGGGTCTGCACCGACTGCCAGGATTGCATCCGCGGCCTGGATCTCCTGCATGCAGACCGCATTTTCCGGGCCAATTGCGCGGACTGCGGTATCTGCCGCAGTTCCGGCGATCCGGGTATTGCGCAATACCGGGCCCTGCCATCCCGTTGTGCGGCACATATGAACAAGCGCGGACAGGGTCTGCAGGCTGCTTCTGGCAGAACCGATCACGCCTACGGCCCCGGGGCCGTGTTCTTCAGTGATACGCTGCAGGCGATTGCGGGCTTCATCCACGGCCTGTCTTGCGGAAACGCTTTGTCCCTGTACCCGGCCGCTTCTGGGCCGGCCGGGCCGGTCTGCATAATAAAACCCGTACCTGCCGCGATCACAGATAAAATCCCCGTTGACCCGTCTGCTGAAACGTCCCTCCAGGCGTACCACCTGCCTGTACCTGGCTGAAACAGTTGTCCGGCAGCCCAGGCTGCAGTGGATGCACACGCCCGGGCTGCGCTCGAAATCCCATCTTCTGCCCGTGTATCGCGACGGCCTGTCCGTGTAAACGCCCGTGGGACAGATATCAATCAGATTTCCGGCAAACGGGCTTTCCAGGGTTCCTTCGCGCAAACGGCCGAAGTAAACCCGTCCGGCAATGCCGGTGACGCCAAGGTCACTGTATCCGGAATATTCCCGGTAAAACCGCACGCACCGATAGCACTGAATGCACCGGTTCATCTCGTGCTGAACTAATGGCCCCAGGTACTGGTCCATATAGGTGCGCTTGCGGCCCTGATACCGCCGGATGCCGTGCCCGCCGGCAACGGTTAAGTCCTGAAGCAGGCAATGCCCGCCTTCATCGCAGACCGGACAGTCGTGGGGATGGTTGAGCATAAGCCACTCGATCACGCTTCTGCGGAAATCCACGGCCTCAGAATCCGTGGTGGAGACCTTCATGCCGTTTTCAGCATCGATCATGCAGCTCATCTGCACCCCGCTGACTGAGCCTTCCAGGACCTTGACCGCACATACCCGGCAGGCGCCCACCGCTCCCAATGCATGGTGAAAACAGAACCTCGGGATGTAGATGCCCAGCTTTTCTGCGGCTTCGATGACCTTGGTGCCTTCCGGCACTTCAATTTCCAGGTTGTCGATGATCAGCTTCGGCATAATGCACAGTTTTTCAGGTCCAGATCTTTTTTGTTGAATAATCGCTTTCAAACCGGGTCTGCGGCGGCGTTTCAGCAATAAACCCGAATTTCGAAATCCGAAATCCGAAAAAATTCAAAATCCAAAAACACCCATGATCCCAAGAGCCGGATTACAAATTTACTGTTTTTGTCATTTGATCATTTTCCAATTGATTATTGTCTCGAATTTCGAAATTCGGATTTCGAGTTTATTTGCAAAGCCCTTGGATAGCCTCAAAAACTCGTCACTCTTCATACCTAAACGGGCACCGCCCCGCCTTGATGTGCTCCCGGAGTTCGTCTTCAAAATACGTGATCAGGCTTTCCACCGGCTCGGCCGCACCCGGGGCAAAAGCGCAGTACGCATGCCGCATCTGCCCGGCCATCTCCCGGAGCATGGGCACGAATTCCGCCCTGCCCTGCCCGTTTTCAATGCGCCTGAGCAGATCGTGCATGTACGGCAGCCCATCCCGGCAAGGAGTGCACCACCCGCACGATTCCCGTGCAAAAAACGCAAGCAGGTTCACGGTGGCCCCCACCAGGCAGGCAGAATGGTCAAACACCATGACCGCGGCCGTACCCAGCCGGAATCCCGCATCAGACAGGCTCTGGTATCCCATCTCCTGGTGATACATGGACTCGGGCATGTACCGCGTGGAGGCCCCCCCGGGCAGGCATGCCTTAAAGCGGCCGTCTCCGGACATGCCGCCGGCATGGGTCTCGATGATCTCTGACAGGGCGGTGCCCACGGGCAGCTCGTAGCACCCGGGCCGCCGGACCCGGCCGGAGACGGAATAAATCTTGGTGCCGGCTTCATCCGGGCCTGCCGCCAGGTTCCGGAACCACTCGGCCCCGTTTTGGATTACGTGCGGTACAAAGCACAGGGTTTCCACGTTCTGTACCACCGTGGGAAGCTGCCACAAGCCTTTGACCGTGGGATATGGCGGCGGCTTGCGCGGATTGGGGCGCCTGCCTTCCAGGGCGTTTAACAAGGCCGTGCCCTCGCCGCAGATATAGCGCCCGCCGCTTCTGTGTACAATGATGTCAAAATCAAACCTGGAGCTGAAAATATTTCTCCCCAGCAGGCCCTGCTCCCGGGCCAGGGCCACTTCCCGTTCCAGGATCCGGGCGGCGTTTTCGTATTCGGGCCGGATAAATATGATGCCGTGTTCGGCGCGCACGGAAAAGGCGGCCAGAAGCATCCCCTCGATGAGCAGGTGCGGGCTGGTATGGATCAGCACCCGGTCCTTGAACGTGCCCGGCTCCATTTCATCGGCGTTGCAGACCAGGTACCTGGGAAACGGCGCATCTTCTGCAACGGTGGAGAGCTTCACCCCCATGGGAAAGGCCGCGCCCCCGCGTCCAAGCAGGCCGGCGGCTTCCAGCGCCTCCTGCACATCAGCCGGGTGTCCGGTCTGCAGCATTTCCGCGGCAGCCGTATACCCGCCGGATGCCCGGTATTCGGCCAGATCCAGGATGCGATCGGGTTTCCGGTTTTTCAGCAGCACCCGGGATTCCATTTACGCCGGCTCCTCTCGTTTAAAACGGGCCAGGATGTCATCGATTCTTTCCCGGTTTAAGTGCCCGTAAACTTTTTTGTTGATCATCATGGCCGGGCTCCGGTCACAATAGCCCAGGCAGCAGGCCGGCAGCAGGGTGAATCTGCCGTCGGCCGTGGTCTGTCCCGGCGCAATGTCGAGCTTTGCGCAGATATAATCCATCAGGGATTCGGATCCGTCCAGCCAGCAGATCACGCTGTCGCAGAGGTGAATCACGTTTTGCCCGACGGGCTCTCGGTATATGAAGTTATAAAATGTGGCGATTTCCTCGATTTCCATGGGATGCATTTTCAGCATGGCTGCGGCCGCCTCCAGGGCCGTATCAGAAAGATACCCTGCGGCCTCCTGAAAGGCCAGCATCACGTCCACGGCCAGCTCCTGCGGATGATCCGCCTCCGCGATCCGCTTTTCCAGTTCGGCTCGGATTTGTTCGGCCAGCATGGTCAATCTCCCTTATCGATCCAGATCCGGCAGCGTATAATCCGTTGATCCCAGTACCGCCACCAGGTCGGCCAGGCTCTCGCCCCGGGTCATCAGCTCAAAAACCTGCACGTTGGTAAAGCTCGGCCCGCGAACCCGCATGCGGTAGGCCGCACCCAGGCCGTCGCTGACAACGAAATAGCCCTGCTCGCCCCGGGGAATCTCGCAGGCCGCATATGCCTCTCCCCGCGGCATCCGGGGTCCCCGGGTGACATTGACAAAATGATGGATCAGGCTTTCAATATCGTTTAACATGTCAGTGCGCTCTGGCACGCAATACCGGTAATCTTTTGTGACATACCTGCCCCCTGGCAGGCCGTCTACGACCTGGCGGATAATCCGCAGGCTCTGGCGGCATTCCTCGATGCGCATCTTGTATCTGGCCCAGTTGTCCCCGTCGGTGTGGGTGGGCACTTCAAAATCAAACTGCTCGTATCCGGAATACGGCATTTTTTTGCGCAGATCCCAGTCCATGCCGCAGGCCCGCAGATTCGGCCCGGTCACGCCCCAGTCAACGGCTTCATTGCGGCGCAAAACCCCGAGTCCCTTTGTGCGGGCCTTGAATATGGGATTTTTCAGGGTCAGCTTTTCAATGTCTTTCAGTGTTTTCGGCAGGCGCCGGAGCAGATCCCGGACCGGCGGCTTCCAGCCGGCGGGCATGTCCGCGGCAACACCGCCGGGCCGGAACCACGACGGATGCAGGCGGGCCCCGGAAATCATTTCAACAATGTCGAGCACCATCTCCCGGTCCCGGAAGGTGTAGAAATTCGGGGTCATCGCGCCCAGATCATGGGCCATGATCCCGAGGTAGGCCAGGTGGTTGCTGATCCGGAACAGCTCGGACATCAATACCCGGATGTTTTGGGCTCTTTCCGGTACTGCGATATCGGCCAGCTGCTCCACGGCCAGGACATAGGGCAGATTGTTGGCCGCGCCGGCCATGTAATCCACCCGGTCGGTATAGGGAATGAACTGCAGCCAGGTCTGGCGCTCGCCCATTTTCTCCACGCCCCGGTGATGATATCCCACATCCAGGTTCAGCCCGGTGATGGTTTCGCCCTCCAGACGGACGATCAGGCGAAGCAGACCGTGGGTTGCCGTATGATGGGGCCCGATGTTTAACACCAGGGCGTGTTCATCGATGTCCGGATCAAAATATGTCTCCCCGGCCCGGGGCTGTCTTGCATGGGCATCGCGGAAGGTATACGGGTTTATTTCCGTGGCCCGGTCCGGGTGGGTCTTGCGAAGTGGATGGCCGGACCAGTCCGGCGGCATGATCAGGCGCTGCAAATCCGGATGACCGGAAAACCGGATGCCGAACATGTCGTATATCTCCCGCTCATACCAGTTCGCAGCGGGCCAGATGTCGGATATTGTGGCGGTCTCGGGGTACTCGCCGAAAAGCGCGACCTTGATGCGCATGCGCATGGGCGGGTCAAAACACAGCAGGGTAAATACCAGGGTGAAATCCGGGTACCGGTCCCGGTGCCGCCGGGCGGACTCGTCAACAGCCGTGTAATCCTCCAGGCGTTCAAATCGCGGGGCGGCTGTTTTTTTCAGGTAAAGCAGCACGTCGCGCACCCGGCTTTCCGGCACGTGCAGGGTCAGCATGTCAGCGGGGTTTTCCGCGGCCCGGATTCCGTCGCCGAACCGGGAGCGCACCTGGGCGATGATGTCTTCGGCCGCATCCGGCAGGGAAATACTTCGCGCCGGCGGGGTCCACATCAGGTCTGCCCGGCTGTCGAAGAACTCCGGCGGGCGCACCGAATCACCCCGCACGGCAATACCGTTCATGCCCGGCCCCCGGGTGTCCCTGGACTTTGTGTACCCGTCTGCCAGAACCGGCCCTGTAGAGCCCTGGCTGCCGCCGCCCAGGCCGAAGACTTTACGGGCCGGCTTTTCCTCACCGATCTTGCGCTGCAGCTCTGTGATGCCGGCCAGTACGGCTTCGGGGCGCGGCGGGCATCCCGGGATATAGACATCCACCGGCAGAATCTGGTTGATGCCCTGCACCACGGAATAGACATCGTACATCCCGCCGGTATTGGCGCACGATCCCATTGAGATGACCCACCTGGGTTCGGCCATCTGTTCAAACACGCGCAGGATCATGGGGGCGGCCTTTTTAAACACCGTGCCGGAGATAATCAAAAGATCGGCCTGTCTGGGCGAAAGCCGCAGGACCTCGGCGCCGAACCGGGCCAGGTCGTACCTCGGGGTCAGTGCTGTGGATTCTTCCACGAAACAGCAGGACAGCCCGAAATACATGGGCCACAGGCTCCGGGAATGGGCCCAGTTGATTATGGGATCCAGCAGGACAGCGCTCCGGCCTAGTCGATCCTTGTTTTTGCCCCCCAATCCAGGCCTCCTTTGCGCCAGATGTAGACCAGCCCGCAAAACAGCACGAAAATAAAAAAGGCCATCTGCAGCCAACCCTTCCAGCCCAGGGTTTGTGCCGCAGCGGCCCAGGAAAAGATAAACGCGCCCTCCACGTCAAAGATCAGGAAAAACACGGCCACCAGGAAAAACGGTACCGGGTATCGCAGCCGGGCGCTGCCTGTGGGAATGATGCCGCTTTCATAGGCACGCGCCTTTTCAGGACTTGATGTTTTATCGCCCAGCCGGGCGGTGAGCACCAGCAGCAGGCCCATCATCACCGCAATCGCAACGGTAAAAGCAAACAGCGCGAAAAGTCCGGGCTCCCAGGGCGACAGCGCAGCAATTGCATCGAGCGGTTCCATGTACGTATCCTTGGCGCTTGACGGTTTTTCAAATCATCGGTTCAACGCAGGATGCCACTGGGTACAATATTAAGCATCGACCTTCTGATTTGCCAACCGCAAGCAGCTCGGCTCAGGACGCATGCTTCATGGACAGTTTTTCAAACATGGTCACCAGACCGGCGCCCAGGGTATAAATGGAGTGGATGCTCAGGTTATCCTCCACGCAGGTGTCAAAAAACACCTGCAGGTTGGATTCCATGCCTTCTTCTGCAGACCAGTAGCAAAACAGGATCGGCGCTCTGGGCAGCGGGTACATGACCACCGCTATATCCGCATCAAACCGGGTTTCCGTGCGCTTGCCGTCAAATACGTCGAGCATGTCGTTAAAAAAGTCGGTATACGTGTCTGCAATTCGTTTTAAGGGTTTTTCACAGCGCTGGACAAACAGGCCCTCGCGCTCTCTGCCGCCCTTGAGCTCGCGCAGGGGGACCCACTGACCCGTGGGCTCTGTGCCCCTGGCATTTACGATATAATCAAACACCGGCACCGTGACCCACGGATTGACATGAATCTCCGTGTAAATCCGTCCCTCGGTGTCCACGGAAAAATCCTTGCCCATGACCTTGACGGTAATCCGGCCCTTGGCATACCTGGCACCCAGTCGGCGGGCGGCCTCCTCCAGGTCTGTCTGCCGGATCTGTTCCCGGAGCTTTTCCACGGTTTGATTCACGTCGATTGCGGTATCTGCCTGCTGCTGATTTTCCTGTTCCCCCTGCCCTTCGTGGGCGGCGACGGTATCCGCATCCACGTACGGACAGTCCGAAAGGTTTCGCTGACCCTTGAACACGGCCGCGGCAAACGCCATGCAGGTTTTTTCATTGCATTTGCGGCAATTGGACCCGTCTAACAGTTTGTAGATTTCCATGGGGTTACTGATTTTCGCCATTGCTTCGGCTCCTTGTTTCCTTTTATTCTGAAACCTAAATTGAGGTGTACATAATCGTATTTTCTTCCGTAAACTTTTTCAATATAAACATTTCTGCAAAAAATGCATCCGCAGATTACGCCCCCAACCGATGCAAAGCGCTTTTTACCGCCGGAAACGAAATCGGTATCGG
>JBKHJS010000177.1:0-4453 GCA_046537995.1 Desulfobacterales bacterium | reverse complement strand
GTCCTGGATCGATTCGTTATGCAGAAGCGCTTCACCACCCAACGGCGGGACCTTGAAGTCCGGGATGGCTTCGAGGCTGCCGGATACTTCTATTGTTTCCGGATCAAAATCACCCAAACCCTTTTCCCTTGCATACTGGAGAAACCGCAGGCGCGCCGGGTCAAGACCCATCATCTGGGCGATCACCGAGTCCACGGCCACGGCGTTATCCCCGGCAAGAATGCATCCGATATCCCGAAGATCCGGTGAAGCCGGGCCGTTGCCTTCCATGCCCACCACGGCGTCCACGATAAACAAATCCGGTACGCGCATGGCAAAGACATCGACCACCGCCTCGTGAAAACGCTCCGGAGATCCCGCGGCCTTGTGAATTCGGGCCTTAATGGCGCCGGGCAGAATCCCGTAGCTGTTCTTGATCGCACCGGTGACAACGGTGAGGCCGTGGGTCTTGAACTTGGGCAGACTGATCACAATATCAGCGTCCAGCACCTGCCTGGAAACGCCCACAGTCGCCATAAAATCCGGGTTAAACGGCATCTGGACCGGGTCATCGCCGATATTCTCATAATACCCGCCGGCCGCGGCCATTAATCCGGTTTCCTCAAAGCAGGCCCGGTTGGCCCCGTAATTGTGAAGCCCGGGATTGTCGCCCACGACAATGGATGCCGGATTTTGCGATGCCGCCTGCTTTACAACCGCGGAAAGTACCGCCGGGTGGGTAACAATTCCTTCATCTGCCTTTGATGACCTGAGGACATTGGGCTTGATCAGGACCTTTTTGCCCGCCAGGTGCATGGAAAAAAGTTCAAAGGCGCGCTGCACCGCACGGTCCACATCCCCGTAACCGGATGGCTCAATCATCACTGTTGACATTAGGCCACCTTTCCCATCCGTTGGATAAGATCATTCCGGATATCAAAAAAATCTCCCCACTTGATATAATCATGCCCGCCTTCTTCCAGGTATCGGGCCAGCCTGCCGCGGGCGAAAACCAGATCCGCGCTGCGCGCCATGTTCTGATCGGTCATCCCGTCGCCGATCACGATCCGCGGATCGGCCGGAAAACGGTTCATCACCGAAACCTTGTCCACCAGCTCGGTGACGCCCTCGAATTCGGAGCGCACCTGCAGATAGGATCCGCTGTCATCGACATCCGCGGCAAAAACCCGGTGCACACGGGAAATCAAGGAACCCAACCCGGCTTCCACCATGCCGCGCACGCCGCCGGACACAATAACAAAGGCGATGCCGCAGGCCTCCAGGAAATCCAGGAATTCCGAAAGGCCCGGTCGCAGCGGAATTTCCCGCACAAACGAAAGCACGGCCGGGTAGCGCGCAGAAGGAATGCTCTCAATCATCTGCCGCACCCCGCGGCGCAGGGTAAGCTCACCGGATACCAGCTTGTGCTTCACATCCGCCCACTGATCCGGCACAAAATGTTCAAACACCGCCTGCAGGCTTTCCTGCGCGGTGATGGTGCCGTCAAAATCGCAGAACACGTACGGGTTTTTTCCGTCTTTGGCGCTGTCTGTCATGAATTGTCTCAGCCTGAAATCTCCCGACCCGCCAGCGCGGGCAGGGTCTGCTGGATATATTCGGTTAAGAACTCGTTTACGCTTTGCACATCCTCCATTTCCAGCACTGCATCCAGCACCCGCCGGGCGTCGGCCTGCCGGACGTTTCGAATAAACTGCTTTGCGGCCGGAATTGCAGAAGGCGTCATGCTGAGCCGATCTGCGGCCATGCCGATATACAAAAGCAGGCATGCGGGCTTGGCTGCAGCTTCCCCGCAAATACTGACCGGCTTGCCGCGGCTCTTGCAAATACTGACAATATCGGCAATCGTGGCGATCACCGAGGGATGCAGCGCATCATACAAATTGGCCACCTTCTTGTTGTTGCGGTCCACTGCCAGCAGATACTGAATCAGGTCATTTGTCCCGATGCTGACAAAGTCCACGTATTTGAGCAGGCGATCGAGTATGGCCACCGCGCCCGGGACCTCGATCATGATGCCGGTGGCAATTTCCCGGTCGTAATCAATCCCTTTTTCATCGAGCACCCGCTTTTCCGATTCCAGCAGGGAAATCACCTGGCGGATTTCCTCGACCCCGGAGATCATGGGAAAAAGCAGATGTATGGGGCCGTGGGCGGATGCGCGCAGAATGGCCCGGATCTGCCTGCGGAATTCCTCCTCGAGCTCCAGGCTGATCCGGATGGAACGCCAGCCCAGAAAAGGATTGTCCTCCCTGGGATAATCCAGGTAGGAAAGGAACTTGTCCCCGCCCACGTCAAAGGTGCGAATGGTCACGGTGCGGCCCTCGGCCTTCTGCAGCATCCTTGTATAAAGCGTTACCTGTTCTTCTTCCGTGGGAAAACTCCGGCGCAGCAGGAACGGAAACTCGGTCCGGTACAGGCCGATGTGGTCTGCGCCGTATTCCCTCACATGCGGGATATCGGAAAGCAGGCCAATATTGGCCCCCAGTCGGATGCTGACCCCGTCCATGGTCACGGCCGGCAGGTCCCGGATCATTGAAAGCTGGCGCCGGATTTTCTGGTTTTCCTGCTGCCTGCGCGTGTATTCTTCCTGCACCACCGAATCGGGATTGACAAACACAAAGCCGGAAGCGCCGTCCACGATCAGGTAGTCGCGTTCGCGCACGTTTTCGAACAAACCTTCCACGCCGATGACAATCGGAATTTCCAGAGACTTGGCCAGAATAACCGTATGCGAAGTCCGGCCGCCGCGGGCGGTGACAATGGCCCGGAGATTCGGCTGGCGGATGGCCAGCAGGTCCACCGGAGAGATATCCGATGCAACCACGATCGTGGGGCCGGTCATGGGCTCGTGCGGATCCCCGGTGATTCCCATCAGGTGTCCCAGCACGCGCCTGCCGATATCGAGCACATCTGCGGCGCGCTCGCTCAGGTAGGCGTCATCCATGTTACGAAAGGTTTCCACGTAATCGAGAACTACCTGCTTGAGAGCGAATTCCGCGCACCTTCCCGACCGGATATGAGAAATAATTTTGCTCTTGAGCCCCTCATCCTCCAGAAACATCAGGTGCGCATCCAGGATGGCCGACTCCTGCTCGGAAATGCCCGGCCCGCTCTGGGCCACCCACCGGATCTGGGCGGCTGCCTTTTCAAAGGCCCGGTTCAACCGCTCCATGTCCGAGTCCGGCGATTCGGAAAGCAAGCATTGCACCTGATCAAAATCTATGTTTTCAGGGAGATAATGGGCGTATCCCTCGGCCACCTGCTCGGAAACCGGATCTCCCTGAAGATGGGTGGGGCTGCCGGAACGTGCGCCTTGTTTCCGGCTTTCATCTGCATGAATTTGCCGGGGAGGAGAACTCCTGCGGTACGACAGATCCTCGAGAAGGCCGGTATAGGCCACGGTGGCCGAAATCTGGCTGGCAATATTGGCAAAAAGCGGGATATCATCCTCACTGATCCCGTTTTCCGCAACCGTTTGAATCACCAGCACGCCGAGCACCTTCTGATGGTAAATCAGGGGGAGCCCCAGGAAGGTGGCGTACTTTTCCTCCCCGCTTTCAGCATAATACTTGAACCTGGAATGACGGCTCGGATGGACGACAAGAACCGGTTTCATCTGCTCCAGGGCCAGCCCGGTCAGGCCCTCGCTGATATCCATTTCAATGACATCCACGGCCGATGGAGCAAGACCGTAGGTTGCCTTTAAAACCAGCTTGTTCTCCGAGGGATCGAACACATAAACCGAACAGACATCGATCTCCAGGCGCCCGGCGACCTTGTGGACAATCTGATTCAGGGTGGTTTCCGGATCCCCGGAGTCGGTAATGGTCCGAAAAATGTCTTCAAGTATGCTCAGTTGCTGTGTCTGCATGGGCCGGTTTCCGCTCACGGGTAATAGGTTGTCATTGCACGCATCAGGTTCCGGATAAAAATAATATATGGAAGATTTGCAGTTTGTTCAAGCAACATCTGTATGACATTTATGTTGATTGCAGCCCGCATTTATCCCGGGGGCTGTTGATGAACCTGTTTTCTTGCGGCACGCTGATGATTCCTTTGATTTTTGTTCGCGCTGCCTGGATCAATCGCCGTGCCCGGGGTTTTCGCCGGGCCTGCCGCGCATTTCCAGCTCGCCGAGGATTTCGTCGCGCCGCGCCTCGAGTTCATCGAGTTGCTGGATAAAAACGGGTTTTACCGAATGCGGCGGGATGCGCTCGTTTAACTCGGCAATCTCCTTTTCGATGCGCCCGAGTTCCGCTTCCAGTTCTTTTTGCCGGTCACTCATGGATACTTCCTCCTGAAAAGAATACATCAATATAATCATTTCACAGGGCCGGGCAACATCACGCGAAAAAAGCCCGTGTTTCAGGCCTGTTTCGGGAAAATTCCACTCCTCCCGGAAACAGGGCCGGCCATCAACGCCGAACCGCGTGCTTCGCTTGCCGGGGCAGCC
>JBKHJS010000176.1:0-4508 GCA_046537995.1 Desulfobacterales bacterium | reverse complement strand
CAAGCCCGAAAAGACAAGCGGGCAACCCGGAAATCGACAGGCGGAGAACCTTTGGCATTATCAGCCATCCGGATGCCGGCAAAACCACGCTTACTGAAAAGCTGCTGCTTTTCGGAGGCGCCATCCAGATGGCCGGCTCAGTCAAGGCCCGCAAGGCCAGCCGTCATGCGGCCAGCGACTGGATGGCAATCGAGCAGGAGCGCGGCATTTCAGTTACCAGTTCGGTAATGCAGTTCAAGTATCGCGGCCATGAGATCAATCTTTTGGACACGCCCGGCCACCAGGATTTTTCCGAGGACACCTACCGGGTGCTGACCGCGGTGGACAGCGCGATCATGGTCATTGACAGCGTAAAAGGGGTGGAAACACAGACCCGCAAGCTCATGGAGGTCTGCCGGATGCGAAACACCCCGATTTTGACCTTTATCAACAAGCTCGACCGCGAAGGCATGCCACCCCTTGACATCCTGGAAGATATCGAGCAGACCCTGCAGATTGAATGTGCACCGCTTTCCTGGCCCATCGGCAGGGGTAAAAGCTTTAAAGGCACCTATAATCTTTATCGCCGGGAACTCAACCTGTTTGCGCCCGGCCAGCAACGCCTGTCCGGGGAAGTGGTGACCATCAAGGATTTGGCCGATCCGCTTGTCGATAAACTCCTTGGATCCCATGCCGGTGAACTGCGCGAAGACGTGGCCCTGCTGGAAGGTGCGGCCAATCCGTTTGACATGGCGGATTTTCTCAAGGGCAGCCAGACCCCGGTTTTCTTCGGCAGCGCCATCAACAATTTCGGCGTGCAGGAACTGCTTGAAACCTTTGTTGAAATCGCTCCGGCGCCATTGCCGCGGCCGGCTGCAAGCCGGACGGTTTATCCGGAGGAATCCGAATTTTCCGGATTTGTCTTTAAAATCCAGGCCAACATGGACCCGGCTCACAGGGACCGGATCGCATTTCTGCGCATCTGTTCGGGCCGGTTCCGGCGGGGCATGCGGGTGCGCCACCATCGCCGCGGCAAAGACATCCAGATCGCCAATCCCATCACCTTCCTGGCCCAGGACCGAGATTCGGTGGAGGAGGCCTGGCCCGGGGACATCATCGGCATCCATAACCATGGGACGATCCGGATCGGCGACACCTTTTCGGAAAAAGAGCCGCTTTCCTTTACCGGCATCCCGAATTTTGCCCCTGAATGCTTCCGGCGGGTGCAGCTGAAATCCCCGCTAAAGGCCAAACAGCTTCAGAAGGGGCTGCATCAGCTAGTCGAGGAGGGCGCGGTGCAGCTGTTCCGGCCGAAGACCGGAAGCCAGTTGATCCTGGGTGCGGTGGGCGAATTGCAGTTCGAGGTGACCCGGGCGCGCCTCAAAACCGAGTACGGCGTTGATGCCGACTATGAACCGGTCAATTATGTCACAGCCCGCTGGGTGAGCTGCGGGGACAAAAAAATGCTGGCGGCCTTTGAAAAGGACAATCAGAAATCGCTGGCAATGGACGCCGAAGGCAATCTGGCCTATCTGGCCGCAAGCCCCTGGCAGCTTAAATACACCATGGAGCAGTGGCCCGAAATCCGGTTTTATAAAACACGCGAGTGCCAGTAAGCGAAATTTGGAAAACCAACACCGGTTTAAAAATCGGCAAACCCTCCGGGGTTTCCAATTTTACCGCATCTACTGCCTCAGATACAGCCTCGCATAGTTGACTATAGCGAGTCTGCATCTTCCTTGTATCTGCGGCAAACTTGAAAATCGCTCAATTTAGGTTTATAAACCTGCCAGGAAAGAAAGAAAACAGAAGATGACTTTACCACGTCCCAAAAAGTATGCATGGAAAAATGCCGTATTTGCAATGGCTGCGGTAGCAGCACTCGCTCTGGGATTACTGTGCACCCCGGTGCAGGCAGGGCCCCAGGACCGGGCAAAAAAAGCGGACTCCCGGGCAAGTGAGGAGTTTTCAAGCAGGGATTTTCAGGCCTGGATGGCAGAGCTCCGCGATGAAGCCCGCGCAACAGGCATTTCTGAAGAAACATTGGACGCAACGCTTCTCGATATTGTGCCGGTAAAACGCGTGATCGAACTTGACCGGAGCCAGCCGGAATTCACCCAGACTTTCCGGGAGTACCTCGGCCAGCGGGTCACGGAAGAAAGGGTGAAACGCGGCCGGGCGCTGCTGGAAAAACATCGCGCCCTGCTGCAGGGAATTTATGAAGAATATGGCGTGCCCCCGCGGTATCTCATCGCATTCTGGGGGCTGGAGACAAATTTCGGCGACCACCGGGGCGGCTTTCGGGTAATCGACGCGCTGGTGACACTGGCACATGATCAGCGCCGCGCGGAGTTTTTCCGAAAGCAGCTTCTGCACGCCCTTCGCATCATTGAACAAGGCCACATAACCCCGGAGAAGATGATGGGTTCCTGGGCCGGGGCAACGGGGCACATGCAGTTCCTCCCCTCCACCTTCACCGGGCATGCCGTGGATTATACCGGAAACGGGCGCAAGGACATCTGGGGCAGCCTGCCGGATGCCTTCGCATCTGCGGCCAACTTTCTTTCCAGCATGGGGTGGCAGCCCGGCGAAACCTGGGGGCGCAAGGTCCGCTTACCTGAAAATTTTAACCCGGAGCTTGCCGCATTAAACCGGGAAAAAACGGTAAACGAGTGGTCGCGGCTCGGCGTCCGCCAGGCAGACGGCAAGGCCCTGCCGCAGTCCGATATGAAAGGCTCCGTGATACTGCCGCAGGGAAATGAAGGCCCGGCGTTTCTCGTGTACCACAACTTCCGCGTGATCATGCGCTGGAACCACTCTGTTAACTATGCAATCTCCGTGGGTCACCTGGCAGATCGCATCCAATGAATGCCGGCGGCCTCGCCCGGAATTGAAGCCACCCTGCTGATCCGGGAAGGCGCAACCGGATGTTTTAACGCTGCTGCCGGCACCACGTCTCCCGGGTAAAAAACAACAGCACAAGTGAAAGCCCCACCCACGCCAGCATCAGGCTGAAGCCTTTCTGATAGGAGGCCAGTGCATATACCCTCACTCCGCCCGAGATCCCGCCCTGCCAGCTCTTGTCCAGAACCCAGCCCACAGCAGGCTGAAGAAGCATCGGCCCGGCCATCACGCCCATGTTGATCACGCCCGAGGCCGTGCCTGCAAGCCGGAAGGGAAGCGACTCCTTGATAAAAGCAAAACTTAGCACCATGCATCCCGAACAAAACCCGGTGGCAACCAGGGCCGAGAACAAGGCATAAAATGAAAGATCGGGCGCGAAAAACAGGACCGTCCAGCCGGCCAGGCACAGGCCGCATCCCAGGATATACAGCGGTTTTCTGCGGCCCAGCAGATCCGATAGCCACCCGAAGACCGGGCCTCCCACGGCCCAGGCCACCAGCAGGGCCGAAGTCAGCAGGGAAGCTTCCGAGGTCGACATGCGGTAATGGGTGGACAGATACGGCACCCCCCACAGCCCGGCAAAGGACAGGGTGGCGCCCACGATGCCTGCCGGGATAAAAAAGAGCAGGTAGGTGTTGCGGTAGGCAAAGACCGCTGCCAGTTTTTTAATGATGTTTCTTGACACGCCGTTTCCGTCAGCGTCCTGTTCAGGGGCAGCAAGATTGGCATACCCTTTGTCCGCGGGTTCATCGCGGACAAAGACCCAGATCATTGCGCCGATGCCCAGGGTGACGGCGGCAACTGCCAGCATGATGCTCCGCCAGGAGAATTGGTTCATCAGCAGTCGCAGCGGCGGGCCGGCCGATACCGCGCCGATGATGCCGAAGAAAAGGGCCATCCCGGTAACCGCTGCAAAACGCCTGGGCGGGAACCAGTTGGCTGCCAGCTTAAGCAGCCCGACAAAGGCCACGGCCACGGATCCGCCAATTAACAGGCGGCCGGTGCCGGCCCAGAAAATGCCGGGTGCGGCAGCAAACAGGACGGTGCCGAGGCCTGCAACAGTAGCGCCTGTGGTCAGCAGGCGCCGAGGTCCCCAGAGGTCTGCCAGAATCCCGGTGGGAATCTGCATGGCCACGTAGCTGTAAAAATAAAGCGCGGACAGGTGGCCCAGCACGGTCGCGCTGATGCCGAAATCCTGCATGAGCTCATATGTCATCACTGCCGGGGCGACCCGCTGGAAAAACCCCATCAGGTAAAACAGCGCCGCCAGACCCCACATGACCCATGAGACACGAACCGGCGGCTGCGGAAAAGACGACGTGTTCACTGGCCAATGCTCCTTAATGGTTTCAAACCCGGGGACCTGTCAGGGTGCATCAAAATCCGGGGGTGCAACCGGTTATATCTGTATTTGCGGCATCCCCTCAGGGCATGAGCCTGGATTTTACAAACGCTGTCATCTGTTTCAGTTCTTCGTCCGGGGCCTGCCCGAGATCCAGGCTGCCGTCCTTGAGAACCGGTGCGATCACACTTAAGACCTCGTCTGAAAGACCGCCGTACTGGCCCGCAAAGGCCGAAAGCCTTGAACGCAGGCTGTACTCGATACGCTGCCGGGGTTCCATGGA
>JBKHJS010000175.1:0-4521 GCA_046537995.1 Desulfobacterales bacterium | reverse complement strand
TGACTATAGCGTGTCTGCATCTTCCTTGTATCTGCGGTAAACTTGAAAATCGCTCAATTTAGGTTCCGGTAATACCTCCGGAGGAAAAAATGTATATCATCAATTCCAGAAAAAACAGAAACCGTACAAAAAGAAAGGAGTTTTTGTCATCCATGGCAGAAGTCGCTGAGTCCGGCAGTTCGCAGCCAACCAAAACCCGAAAGCAGGCGGTAAAAATCCGCGAAATGTCCATCGATGATCTGGGCGATGTATTTCACCTGGGCGAACAATTATTCGTGGCCCGCACAGCACCCAATACATACCGTGCCTGGGATGAATACGAAGTGGCCGACCTTTTCTACAGCGACACGGAGTACTGCCTGGTGGCTGAACACGAAGACGATATCGTCGGTTTTGCCCTGGGCACGACCATCAACAAGAACCGCTCTGCATGGAAGTACGGGTATCTACTGTGGCTGGGCGTTCTCCCGGAATACCAGCGCTCCGGTGTTGCCGAGCGCCTGTTTTACCGTTTTAAAAACATCATGCTTCATGACGGGGTGCGCATCCTGGTGGTTGACACCGAGGCAGACAACATGCCGGCCATCAACTTTTTCAAGTGGCAGGGATTCGGCAATCCCCAGGAGCACGTGTATCTGACCATGAATCTCGACCAGGAACGCCAGCGCATGAAAAAGCGCGAAAACAACGGTTAAACGGATCCGCCATGATCGATTCCGACCGGGTCAAAAAACTCCTTCACCGGCTGATTGATATTTACAGTCCGTCGGGCAAGGAAAATGACATTCTCGATTATCTCCGGGACTATCTGGGGCAAAGCGGCATTACCCCGGAAATCCAGCCGGTGGACGAAACCCGCTACAACCTGATTGTCATGCCGGAGCAGGCAGATGCCCAGCTTGCCTTAATCGGCCACGTGGACACCGTTACGGCATATGACATCGAGGACTACGGGCCGCACGAACACGAAGACGTTATCGCGGGCCTGGGGGCCGCGGACATGAAATCCGGATGCGCGGCCATGGTGGAGGCGTTTCTGGACCTGCGGACCGCATTCGGGCCCCGGCTTCCGGCCGCCCTGTGCCTGGTTGTCGGGGAAGAGGAAAACGGCGACGGGGCCCAGCAGTTAATCGAGGACTATCACTTTCCCTGGGCGATTATCGGGGAGCCCACCAGCCTGGTGGCCTGCCTGAGCTGCTACGGATACCTGGAAACCCAGATCACCAGCATCGGCAAGCGTCTGCACGCATCGCTTGCCAACAACCGGCAAAACACCATTGAAATCCTGCTGGAAATGATGCTGCGCATCTCCCACTACTTCCGGGAACAGCGGCCGGAACTGGTTTACAATTTCCGGGACTTATACAGCAGCCGATCCGGGCTCACGGTGCCGGACCGGTGCGAGGCATGGCTGGATATCCATCTGCCCCCGGATGCGGCCATCGGCGAAATCGTCACGGAACTCGAGGAGGCCTGCCTGCCGGAAGACACCCGGGATGCCGCCGTGGAAACCCATTTTCACATCGAAACAATTGATGCGGGCTACCGCCTTCCGGAAAAAGGGGCCGTGGTCGAGGCCATCCGGGACGCCTGCAATGATGTGGAGATTGCCTGGCAAAGCGGGGATTTCCGCAGCCACTCGGATGCTAACCAGCTTTGGGCAGCCGGCATCAAGCCCATTGTGCTGGGCCCGGGTCGCCTGGAAAACGCCCATGTGCATGATGAATCCGTGAATTTTTCCCAGGTAATGGATGCCGCCCGGATATATCAGGCAATGATGCACCGGCTGTTTGCCGGAGATGCATAACAGAAAGGATTCAGTTATGAAAAAAATCGACAGGCGCACGTTTTTAAAGCAGCTCCAGGGCATGCTCTGTCTAACCGGGGCTTCCCTGGTGTTTCCGGCCGGACTGCGCGCCGCCGACAAAAAACCGGATATCGCGGTTGTCAAAGGGGAAATCGAACCCGCGGTGCAAAAGGCCGTGGGCATGCTCGGCGGCATGAAACGATTTGTCCGGGAGGGCAGCCGGGTGGTGATCAAGCCGAACATGAGCTTTGCCTCCGGCCCGGAGCGCGCCTCCAACACCCATCCCCTGGTGGTCAAGACCCTGGCGCAGATGTGCCGGCAGGCCGGGGCCGGCCGGGTGCTGGTCCTGGACAATCCCCTGGCCCCGGCAGAGCAGTGTATTGAAAACTCGGGCATTGGTGCTGCCTGCCGCTCCATTGACAAGGACATGGCACACACGGTCACGGATCCTTCGCATTTTTCCGAGGTGGCCATTGACGGCGGCAAAAGCCTGAAACAAACCGATGTAATGAAGGAAGTGCTCAATGCGGACGTGCTTATTGCTGCACCCGTGGCCAAGACCCATTCCTCGGCCGGGGTGAGCCTTTCCATGAAGGGCATGATGGGCCTGATTTCCAACCGGAGCGTTATGCACCGCCTGGACCTTCATGAAAGCATCGTGGACCTGGCATCGCTTTTGACACCTCAACTGACAGTAATTGATGCCTCCCGGGTGCTTTCCACCGGCGGACCCGGGGGACCCGGCAAAGTACTCACCCCGGATACCATTATCGCATCCACAGACATGGTGGCTGCAGACGCATACGCGGTATCCGCGTTTGAATGGTACGGCGGACGCTATGATCCCGATCAGATCAAGCACATCCGCATGGCCCACCAGCGGGGTCTCGGAAGCATGGACATAGACAGCCTGCGGGTCAAAAAAGCTTCGGTGTAACATGGGTTTCCGCCGCTGGGCCCAGGCCGCATGCCTGGTGATATTTTTGCTCCTGCTGGCCATGGCGGGCCGGCTTATCAGCGCTGACCTGTTTCTGCGCATGGACCCGGCCCTGATCGGTGCGGCCGCCCTGGCTGCGCGCACTCTGCTCTGGGCCTTTGTCCCGGCGCTGATCGTCCTGGTCTCGGCCTTTTTTTTCGGCCGCATTTTCTGCGGCTACATCTGCCCGATGGGAACCACCATTGATGCGTGCGACGCCTGTTTTGCCGCCCGCGGCCGCGTGCAAAACCGTCATCCCGTATCCCCGCGCCTGAAATACGGCATTCTCGCCTTTATGGCGGGTGCCGCCCTTACCGGGGTTACATTCGTGTTCTGGGCCGCGCCCCTGTCCCTGATCACCCGGTTTTACGCCACGGTCATCTACCCGGTGATTTACCTGGCGGCCAACAAGGCAATGGCCGCATTCTACCCGGTTGCCAGCGAATTGGACCTGCGCTTTTTGATGTTTGCCGAAATTCCCACCCCGAAATATGCCGCCGGGTTCTTTGTACTGCTGTTTTTTGCAGCCGTGTTTGCCGCGGTCCGGCTGACCCCCCGCTTCTGGTGCAGGTACCTGTGCCCCACCGGCGCGCTTTTGGGCCTGATGTCGAAAAAACCGGTCATCCGGCGTCGGGTTTCCCCTGAATGCAACCAGTGCGGCCTGTGTGCTGAAAAATGCCCCATGGCCGCCATTGACCCGGCCTCCCCGGAAACAACCCGTCACACCGAGTGCATTGCCTGTCGGCAATGCGCGCAAATCTGCCCGCAGGAAGCAATACGATTCAGTGCGGCACTCCCTGAAGACCCCGGTCCGGCACCGGTTTCCACCCAGCGGCGGCAGTTCCTGCTCTCCGGTATTGCCGGGGCCGGAACTGCAGCGGTGTCGCTGACCGGCTTAAACACGATACTCAAGGATGAAACCGAAAAAGGCCAGGTCCGTCCGCCCGGCCTGATCCGTCCGCCAGGTGCGCTTCCCGAGTCCGATTTCCTGGCGGCCTGCGTGCGCTGCGGGCAGTGCATGAGCGCCTGTCCCACAAACACCCTGCAGCCCATCTGGTTTAAAGCCGGGGTCCTGGGAATTTTTTCCCCGGCCATCACGCCCCGGCGCAAATACTGCGATCCGCGGTGCACGGCCTGCGGCAGGGCCTGCCCCACGGGCGCCATTCGGCTTCTGGATGCCGCAGAGCGGATATGGGCCAAGACCGGCACCGCGATCATCTACCGGCAGAAATGCCTGGCCTGGGAATACAAAAAAAGCTGCATGGTCTGCGACGAGGTCTGCCCCTATGACGCCCTGGAATTTGAAAAACGCCCGGATCTGCCGCACCCGGTGCCTCACGTGATCGAGGACCGCTGCTCCGGGTGCGGGTATTGCGAGCATGCCTGCCCGGTCTACAACGAAGCGGCCATCGTGGTCACGCCCATGAACGCCCTGCGTTTAAAACCCGGCGAGTCATACGAATACGCGGCCAAAAGCCAGGGATTTACCCTGCAGCTCGAACCGGACAAGGCGGATTCCGCTGATGCCATAGACGCCCGGGCCACCACTCCCTCCCCGGACAGCAACGGCCTGCCCCCGGGTTTTGACCAGGGAAGGTAATACCACCGCGCACCGGTCTTCAACGCTTACCCGCGTGCCTCACTTGCCGGGGCAACCGCACGAGAAAACCCTGCCGGGTTATACAAACATTTACAAACATATATCCCCGGGCGAACACACAGGTTCGCCCCTACAGCC
>JBKHJS010000174.1:0-4537 GCA_046537995.1 Desulfobacterales bacterium | reverse complement strand
CACACCTATATGTGGGTCAACGCCAAAGGCGAGCGTTTCTGGGTGAAATACCATTTCAAGACCGATCAGGGCATTGATTTTCTCACAGATGAGGAGGCTGACCGGCTGGCCGGCACGGACCCGGACTACCACCGGAAGGATCTTTTTGAAGCCATCCAGCGCGGAGATTATCCCAGCTGGACGCTCAAGGTGCAGATCATGCCCTTTAAAGACGCTGAAACCTACCGGTTCAACCCGTTTGACCTCACCAAGGTGTGGCCGCACAGTGACTACCCGCTCCACGAGGTCGGACGGATGACCCTGAACCGCAATCCCGGCGATTTTCACACAGAGATCGAACAGGCGGCATTCGAACCCAATAGCTTTGTCCCCGGCATCGGCCCGAGCCCGGACAAGATGCTGCTCGCCCGCCTGACTTCCTACGCTGACGCCCACCGCGCGCGCCTGGGTGTCAATTACAAACAGATTCCGGTCAACCGGCCAAAGGTACCTGTGCACAGTTACAGCAAGGGCGGGCGGATGCGCTTTGAGAATGTATCGGATCCGGTGTATGCACCCAATTCAAAGGGCGGCCCCCAGGCTGATGCCAAGCGTTACCCGGAGGAAGCCGTCTGGAGCGCCAGCGGCGATTTCATCCGTGCGGCCTACACTCTTCGCAAGGATGATGACGATTTCAGCCAGCCCGGCAAGCTGGTGCGCGAGGTCATGGACGATGCCCAGCGCGACCGGCTGGTGTCCAACGTGGTCGGACACCTCAAAAAAGGCGTGTCCGAGCCCGTGTTAAAGCGCGCGCTTGAATACTGGAGAAACATCGACAAGGAGACCGGCGACCGCATTGCCAAAGGCGTAAGCAGCAGCTGACGCCCCCGGGTTCCTGCCGGCCCGTTGCTCGATCCTCAGTCGGGCCGGCAGGGGATTATTAAATTTTTTGTATGCGCCGATTCTACATCAGATAAACAGCGGGCTGGATGCCCAGGTCGGTGGGATGGTGGGTGCTTTCAATGGTGTAGAGCGGCTGCCCGGTTTTGTTGTCCCGCTGGTTTAGATCAATGATTTCGCCTTTTGTGTATCGCCCGTTTTGCTGCCTGAGGGTAAGGACCTTGGGCAGGTGATCATCTTTAAAACTCCCCCCGCTGTAAATCAGTCCGAAATGGCCGGTGTTGAGCTTCACCAGTGTGCCCATGGGAAGCACTCCCAGCATGTTCACAAACCATTTGAGCAGCACGGGATCAAAATCCCTGCCCGATTTTGCCAGCATAATGCCCAGCGCCCGGTCCTGGCTCAAGGGGGTCTGCCTGTAGCTCCGGGCCGATGTCAGGGCATCGTATACATCGCAGATTTCTATGATTCGGCCGAACAGGCTCAGCGGCCGGGACCAGTTTGTATCCGGGTAGCCGGAAAGATCATACCGCAGGTGGTGTTCAAAGGGCGGCAGCAGGATCCTGGCTTTTAACTCGGAATCCGCGTTCAGCTTGATAATCCGGCGCACCCCGTTTACCGGGTGGTGCCGGATTTCCTGGAATTCACGGGTATCCAGCGGCCCCGGCTTGTTGAGAATCTCAACGGGCACATCAATTTTGCCCAGGTCGTGAAACAGGGCGGATATGCCCAGGCGCACCAGGCTCTTGCGCGACAAGCCGATCTCTTGGCCCAGGCAGATGGATAAAATGGCGACATTTACCGAGTGGGTAAACGTGTAGTCATCGTGATCCCGGATTGTTGCGATGCCCATGAGCACCGCGTTGTTGGCAAAGGCCAGGTCTGTTATGTCCTGAATCACCCGCAATGGCTTGCGGACACCGGAGGATTGTCCTTTCAGGATTTTTTGTCCCACGGATTTAAGCGCATTATAGGCATAGGAATAAAGTCGATGGGCCAGCTCCGGGTTTTCCACGGCAGATGCGCCGGCTTCGCTCTGTGGGGCGGCAATCGTCTCCACCCAGGAAAAACGTTCCTGCTCAAGGCGTCTGCCAAGCCACTCCGCCGGTTCGCTGTGATTTTGCGCCTCGATCATCTCCAGGATGAATTCATAGGCTATTTTATTTGTAACCTGGTGAAAGTCGGCATTAAACCGCAGACCGTAAAGCCCCAGCCGGTCAAACCAGCCCAGCAGGGAGAGCACAAAGACCGCGCTTTGCTTGCGGATCAGCAGTTTTTGTCCCTGAACGAAAAACCGGCCGTGGCAGGCTTCAATGGTTATCTCATCTCCCTCTTCATCCAGCAACCGGCGCCCCGTGGAGAGAAAATTATCGAGAACCTCCACGGTCAGGCGGTTGCCGGATTCATGGATCCGGGCCAGTTGAAGAAGCCGCATGAAATGGCATATAAAGGATTCACCCAATCGGGTGAAGCCGGTTTCGGTATCAGCGATGCCGGAATTGGTTTCTTCATGGCTCATCACCGGCCTCCTTTGCGCGTCGGGTTGCTCTGCGAATCGTGGGCCAGAGGCTTTTGGACGCTTTTTCCAGCAGCGCCCGTGCCTCAGGTGCCTCCATCCGGTGCAGTGCCATGGCCGCGCCTGCGCGATGCAGCGCCCGGACTTTCCCGATCCGCAGGGGTCGGGCAAATAACCGGGCTTTCAGGAAATCTATGGCTTTGCCGGAGCCGCAATTGCCCAGTGCCTGGTAAAGTGTCTGCAGGAATGCGGCATCTTTTCTGGTGAAATCATTTTTGTTGATTCGTTTGATCAGGGCGGCTTCTGCCGCAGGGCTGCGGTTTTTGGAAAAAAACCGGAACACCGTTTTCCGGATTGCGGCGTTGCTGTCGTCGAAAAACGGGATCAGGCGCGGATAGACCTCGGCGTTTTCCTGTTTTGTCAAGGCAAAAACCGCGGTTTTCCGGACGCTGTCGGCATCCGAGCGGCTGGCCTCGAAAAGTACAGCCAATGCTTCCCTGCCCCGGGTTTCGGACAAAAGCGTGATGGTTTCGGATAAAACCAATATCGCTTCTGCTGCCACGGCTGTCTGGGAGTCTCTAAACAGATGGATCAGGGGGCGCAGGTCCGTTTTTGCCAGCTTGGCAAGGGCGGATACCAGAGCCCGCCGGACTTCCCGGGATTTCACTTTCGGCAGCACGGGGCCCAGGCTCAGGATGCTTTCCGAAGACAGCAGGCCGACCATTTCTTCTAAGGCTTCAAGCTGCTGCTGATCCTGCGTTTGGCTTTTCATCAGAAGCGCATTCAGGGGCGACACCCCGTTTGGCCCTGAAATTTTGTGCAGAAAATCGTCCAGGTAAGACAGGGCCCAGTGTCCGTCTTCGGCGTAGGCGCGGCGGATGTCATGAAAATTCCGCAGGAATCTGTTAATGCGGGGAAGATCCCCCCTGGACAAATCATCCACATAGCATTCGTATATGATCTCCAACAGGTCAGCGTAATCCTGATGGACGCGCTGTTCAGCCAGTATGACCAGCAGGACCTCGAAGACATCCTCGTTGAAATCCCGGGATTCCTCTGTGGCCACCATTTTTTGGGTTTTTTCGATTTCCTCCGGACTGAACTGCCAGAGCTCTTCGTCCAAGGACAGAGCGCTTTGGGCGGATTCCGGCCCGGCTGCCGTTGAAAACGGCTCACCCCGGGGGGCGGTGTCCAGGCTGGAAAGATCGAGTAATGGTTCGTTTTGCCAGATTTTTTCATTGGTACGGTACTGAATGTTAAAGAGGTCGGCCTCCCACAGGTTGGTTACAATATCCCCCTGTTTTTCCTCCTCCATGACCTGGTGCGTATTAATGATTTTTAAAAATTCCTCCAGTTCGGTGGCGGAAATACCCTCTGAAAAAATCAGCCACTGGATGCCGTCACGGTAGCAGAGGTAGGCCAGATTCTGCTCCGGATCGGTTCCGGGCATCAGTTGGCGCCCCTCGTATTCGAGATGGGTCTTGAAGACTTCCAGGTACAGATCCCCGTACCGGTCTATAAATGCAGTGAGTCGTTCGTGAAGATCCCGGATGGATCTTCGGGAGATGGCATGATCGTCCGGGTACAGATTGAGGTTTTTTGCAGCCAGAAGCAACCGGGTTACAATCTGCTCGGCTTCATGCACCTGGTTTTTTCCCGGTGCTGCAGCATTCTGCAGGTGAGTGTCTTGTTGCTCCATGGATTGGCTCAATGTTTGTATGCCAGGGGCCGCAAAAGCAAGGGGATCGAAAAGCGGCAACCTGTGCAATTGGTTGATCCGGTTTTTTTGACGTCACCCCGGCCCGTGCACGCGTACTCCGGGCAGGGTTCGGATTAATCTAACAAATTGTTTTTGTAAAAAAATATATAGCAGGGAAAGAATCGCAAGTAAAATCATTTTTGCGGAAAGTGCAGCCGATTAATAACGCCTGTCCGCTGCAGGACTCCGGAATTTTCAAAGCGCCCTGCGCAAAAAATTATTAGTTTTTATGGATTTGTAACCCCCGTGTAACCTTCCTTCTCCTACACTGCCCCCAAAGTCGGTTGTATGGCATTGGTTTTTAAACCAGCCGGCATTTCTCAAATCCATAAAGGAGGGAAGGGTTATGAAAAAAACAGCCATTATACTCATGATCGTGATCG
>JBKHJS010000173.1:0-4545 GCA_046537995.1 Desulfobacterales bacterium | reverse complement strand
GCTGATTGAACTGCTCGAGCGCATACGCCGGGACGCGGAAAGCGGATACGCAGTGGGCGAGGGTCTGCAGCAGGACATCTTCCAGGCAGAGGTTGAACTCTCGAGACGCAAAGACGAGGCCGTCAGGCTTGAAAACCTAAGAAGCACCATAGAAGACCGGCTTCACGAGCTCACCAACAGGCAGGACCGCAAATCCATTGATCCGCCTTCGGATCTGCCCGAACCGGATTTCTCGTTTTCAGCAGAGGCACTGGCCGAAAGCGCGCTGGCCGGAAATCCGGATCTAAAGGGAATGCAGGCTGCAATCAAGGGCGCGGAGGCTGAAACCCGGCTTGCGGAAAAGGATTATTATCCTGATTTCAACATCCGCCTGACCTACGGACAGCGCGACGAAGACCGCACCGGCAGGGATCTGCCGGATTTTTTCTCTGCCGCAGTGGCAATGGACATCCCCCTCTGGCACAAAAGCAAACAGTCCAGGGAGGTTGCAGCAGCAACCGAAAATCAGCGTTCCGCCCGGAACCGGTATCACGATCTCAAGACCCGGCTGCCTTACCGTATCAATTCCCTGGCCTCGGAGATCAAAGACAACCGCCGCAGATACGAGCTTTATAAAAATGAGCTGATACCCCAGGCCGGCCAGTGGGCAAGGTCCGCGCTTGAGGCATACGAGGTGGACAGGGTGGAGTTTGATACCATGATCCAGGCCCGGATCAGGGTGCTTAATTACAGGAGGGAAGCCAGCCGGCTTTTCTACAATATATACCAGAAACGCGCGGAACTTGAGGCATGGCTCGGCGGGGCCGCGCAAACAGGACAGCAGGAAACTTTTCATGAATCCAGAGGACAATCCCATGACGACCAATAAAGTGCATACACGATCAGGACGCATCCCGATTCTTGCCATTTTTCTCACGGCAGTCCTGACGCTGGCCATTGCCGGATCCGCGGCCTGGTATGCAGGCCTGCTTTTTCCTGCAGGCCACGGGCAGCATGAAGCCGAACAGGGCGAACAGGACGAGGACATCCAGTATACCTGCAGCATGCACCCCCAGGTGGTCCAGGATGAACCGGGAGACTGTCCCATTTGCGGCATGGAGCTTGTTCCCAAAGACAAGGTGGAAGAACAAGACGCCTCGGAAGAAGGCGAAAGGGAGGTGGCCTACTGGCGCGCGCCCATGAATCCTGAAGAAATATATGACGAACCCGGCAAAAGCGCCATGGGCATGGAGCTCGAGCCGGTATACGAAGACGAACTCGTGGGCGGCGTCAATATTTCCATTGACCCGGTCATGGAACAGAACATGGGCATCCGGACGGCAACTGTTGAAAAGGGCTCCCTTGAACACACCATCCGCACATACGGCCACGTGACATATGACGAAACAAAGATGACCCGGATCAACATCAAGTTCAGCGGCTGGATCGAAAAGCTTTACGTGGATTTCACAGGCGCGCGGGTAGAAAAAGGCGAACCCATGTTTGAGTTTTACTCGCCAGAGCTTATAACAGCCCAGCAGGACCTGCTCGAGGCGCACCGCAACTACAGCCGGAGACCGGATGATACCAATAAAAGGGTTCTCGCCTCAGTTAAAAGCAGGCTTCAGTATTATGAAATTGCGGAATCCGAAATAGAAGAAATCATCGAGCAGGGCCAGGTAAAGCATGCCCTGACCATCCGTTCTCCGTACACAGGCGTGGTGACTGAGAAAAACGCGCAGGAAGGCGATTTTGTCAAATCCGGGACCACGATTTATCAAATCGCGGATCTTTCCAGCGTATGGGTGGAGGCCCATATTTACGAATATGAACTCGCCCGGGTGGAAAAAGGCCAGCAGGCTGAAATGACCCTGCCCTACCTGCCGGGCGAGAAATACACCGGCAAGGTGGCCTACGTATACCCTTATCTCCAGCGCAAAACCAGGGACGTGGTGGTTCTGCTGGAATTTGCCAATCCGGACCTGTTTTTGAAACCCGACATGTACGGCGACGTCAGAATCGGCACAGGCAAGGGGGAAAGGGGCATCCATGTGCCCAGGTCTGCCGTGCTTCGATCCGGTGAGCGCGACATCGTTTTTGTCCGGCGCGATGCCGGAAAGTTCACGCCGCGCGAAGTAAAACTCGGCATGCCGCTGGACAATGACAGAATACAGATTCTGGAGGGTCTTGCACCCGGAGAACAGGTGGTAACCTCCGGGCAGTTCATGCTCGACTCTGAATCCAAGCTCAGAGAGGCCTCGCAGAAGATGACGGAACCCGAAGACCTTGCGGAAAAAGACGCTGCGTCCGAAGAAAACGGCCCGGAAAATGACTTCTTCGACGACATGGAAGACGACGGTGCGGATGAGGATGCATTTTTCGAGGATATGGAGTAAAGGGGCCGCCTGATGATCGAAAAAATAATTGAATGGTCAATAAACAACAAGTTCATGGTGGTGCTTGCCACCCTTTTCGTGATTGCAGGCGGCATCCTGGCGGTCAGATCCATACCTCTTGACGCTATACCGGATCTTTCTGACGTGCAGGTGATCGTCATGACCGAATACCCGGGCCAGGGACCCGAGGTTGTCGAGGACCAGGTCACCTACCCTTTGACCTCCACCATGCTAAGCGTCCCCTATGCCAAGGATGTGCGGGGCTATTCCTTTTTCGGGCTTTCCTTTGTCTACGTGATTTTCGAGGACGGAACAGACCTTTACTGGGCGCGCTCCCGGGTTCTTGAATACTTAAACGGCGCTGCCTCGGACCTGCCCGACGGCGTAACCCCGGAGCTGGGCCCGGATGCCTCGGGTGTGGGCTGGGTCTACGAGTACGTGCTAAAAGACGAAACAGGCGAACACAACCTGGCCGAACTCAGAAGCATCCAGGACTGGTTTTTGCGCTACGAGCTCATGTCAGTCGAGGGGGTGGCTGAAGTGGCCGGCATCGGGGGTTATGTCAACCAGTACCAGGTGGAGGTGGACCCCAACAAGCTGCTGGCCTACGATCTTCCCCTGTCCAGGGTAAAGCGCGCCATCCAGCGCTCAAACGACGATGTGGGCGGCCGGCTCATAGAAATGGCTGAAACCGAATACATGGTCCGGGGCAAGGGATATATTGAATCCATAGAAGACATGGAGGAAATCTCGGTCGGGGTGGATGACAAGGGCACGCCGATTCTGCTGAAAAACATTGCAGACATTCACAGGGGGCCCGAGCTTCGGCGCGGGGTGCTCGAGTGGAACGGCCAGGGTGAGACAGCCGGCGGAATCGTGGTCATGCGCTACGGTGAAAACGCCCTGGATACGATCAACCGGGTAAAAGAAAAACTTGCCTCCCTGGAAAAATCGCTTCCCGAGGGCGTTTCCATCGAGATGGGATATGACCGCTCCGGGCTCATAGAAAGGGCGGTGCATGCGCTGCAGAAAAAACTCATAGAAGAAATTACGGTGGTTGCAGTAATCTGCGTGCTGTTTCTGCTTCATTTCCGGTCCGCGTTTGTGGCGCTTTTCACCCTGCCCGTGGGGGTGCTAATGTCGTTTCTGGTCATGTATCCCCTGGGCATTAACGCCAACATCATGAGCCTGGGCGGCATTGCCATTGCCATCGGCGTGATGGTGGACGCATCAGTGGTCATGGTGGAAAACGCCCACAAGCACTTGGAACGCGACCGCGACAAAAAGCCGTTTAACCAGATAATACTGGAAGCCTCAAAAGAAGTGGGCCCCGCCCTTTTTTACAGCCTGCTGATCATCACGGTCTCCTTTGTTCCGGTGTTTGCCCTGCAGGAGCAGTCAGGACGGATGTTCAAGCCCCTTGCCTACACCAAGACGTTTGCCATGGCCGCATCCTCGCTTCTGGCCGTGACCATCATCCCGGTGCTCATGACGTTTTTTATCACCGAGCGCCCGATTGACCCGCAGACTTCCAAAAAACGCAAGCGCCGGATCTGGATAACAGCCACAGCCGGCCCCATACTGCTTGTGTTTGCAGCCGGCATTGCGGGAATGGATCTTCCGGGCTGGAGCCTGATTGCTGCAATCGCGCTTTCAGTGTTTGCATTTATCTGTCTTGTGCCGCAAAAGATTCTGCCTGAACAGAAAAACCCCCTGAGCCGCCTTTTTATAAGCATATACAGGCCGGTCATAGGCCTGGTGGTGAACTGGCGCAAAACAACGATCCTGATTGCAGTCCTGATAATGGCGGGCACGTATTACCCGGCAAAACAGCTTGGCAGCGAATTCATGCCCCCCTTAAACGAGGGCGATCTTCTCTACATGCCCACCACCTTACCGGGCATATCCGTGACCAAGGCCCGGGAGCTTTTGCAGCAGACTGACAAGATCATCAAGCGCTTCCCGGAGGTAAAAAGCGTGCACGGCAAAATCGGACGGGCGGATACGGCCACTGACCCGGCGCCGCTTACCATGATAGAAACCACAATAATGCTGCGGCCCAAGGTGGAATACGAAACCGAGCAGGTAGAGCGTTTTTTCTCGTCCTGGCCGGACTGGCTCAAGGGGCCGCTGGCCCTGATATGGCCGGAGGAGAAAAAAGGCGAAATCA
>JBKHJS010000172.1:0-4562 GCA_046537995.1 Desulfobacterales bacterium | reverse complement strand
TATCGATATCGGTATCGGGATCGGTATCGGGATCGGTATCGGGATCGAAGTCAATTTCGATACCGATAAGCCTGAACCGGCATAACAACAACCTGATCATTATTCACCGGAAACTGCCGGGTAAAACCTTTAAGGATTGACAAAAACGGGCTGAACAAATACAAATAATTGTTAAACAGTGCGGGAACCCCGGATCCTTCCGCCATATAACACCTATGCAAGATCACAAAAGAGGACATGCATGCTCAGCTCAATGCGCAAAAGCGCCGGTTCGTGGATGATCAAAATCCTTCTGGGAATGATAGTGTTGGCCTTTGTTTTCATGGGCGCAGGCTCGTATTGGGCCGACCGCAGCAACACCGTGGCAAATGTCAACGGCGAGCCCATCAGTGTCAATGAGTACCAGCGAACCTACAAGCGGATGATGCAGAACCTGGAGCAGCGCTTCGGCAACCAGTTGGACCAGGACATGATTGATATGCTCAACCTCAAGGAGCAGGCCCTGGATCGCTTGATCGAAAAGCAGCTGCTGATGCAGTTGGCCGAGGAAAATGACATCCGGTTGCCCGACGACGTGCTGGCCCGCTCGATCACCAGCCTGCCGGTTTTTCAAAACAACGGGCAATTCGACCCCGAACTCTACAGGCGCGTGCTCAACCAGAACCGGCTTTCGCCAGAGGGCTTTGAATCCCTGCAAAAAGAGGCCATGCTCACCGACATGATCAAAAATTTCGTAAGCAATGCAGTGCCGGTATCCGAGGCCGAAGCCCGAGCCTGGTATGAATGGCAAAACACCGAAGTCAAAATCGACTACGCGGAATTTGACAGGCAGGACTTCACGGATGTCGCGGTAACCGAAGAAGCCGTGGCCGAGTATTTTGAAGACCACAAGGAAAAATACAAAACCCGGCCCAAGGTCAAAGCCCGCTACATCAGTTTTTCCCCGGAGGACTACCGCGGGGAGGTAGATGTTTCTGAATCGGCAATCGAGGATTATTACCAGTCCCATAAATCGGAATTCACCTCGGAAGAAACCGTTACCGCACGCCACATCCTGCTCAAGGTCCCTGAGAATGCCGATGAGAAAACCGTGCAGGAAACCCGCAAAAAGGCGCTCGAAATTTCGGAAAAGGCCCGTTCCGGCCGGGATTTTGCCGAACTCGCCAGGGAATTTTCCGAGGGGCCGAGCGCCGGTGAGGGAGGCGATCTTGGCACCCTGAAAAAAGACGATACGGTCGAGCCTTTTGCAGACAAGGCATTTTCCATGGAGGCCGGGGAAATCAGCGAACCCGTGCGCACCCGTTTCGGTTTCCACATCATCAAGGTGGAAGAACGCCAGCAGCCTTCGGCAAAACCGCTGGAAGAAGTCAAGGACACCATCCGGGACAAACTGGCGCTTCAAAAAGCCCGGGACAATGCCTATGACAAGGCGTTGTCCGTCTACGACATTTCATTTGGCGGCGACGACCTGGTAAAAAATGCCAAGGACATGGAGCTGGAACTGAAAACCACCGGCTTTTTTACCCAGAACCGGGGGCCTGAAGACATGGAGAATGCCGACAAATTCGCTGAAGCCGCCTTTGCCCTCCCCCTGGAGGAAATCAGCGAGGTCACGGAAATCGACGATGCCTTCTTTTTGATCCAGCCTGTGGAAAAACAGGAATCCCACGTACCGGAACTTGCATCCGTGACCGAAAAAGTCCGGCGCGACCTGAAACGGGAAAAGCAAAAACAGGCGGCCCAACAGGCGGCCCGGGACTTCCTGGAGCAGGCCCGGGAGACCGGCGACTTTACCGCATCAGCAGAAGCCGCCGGCGTCAAGATCCACACTACCGGGTTTTTCAAGCGCGGCCAGCCCGTCCCGGATATCGGCCAGAGCCGGGAACTGGCTTCAGCTGCATTTTCCCTGAGCGCGGACAACCCGTTACCGGAGACGACCGTGGCAAAAGAGGGCAGCTTCTACGTTATCCACCTGCAAGAGAAAAAACAGCCCGGCGACTCGGATTTCCAGGCAAAAAAAGAAGAGACGGTTTCGCAGCTTGCATCCCAAAAGCGCCAGCAGACCGTGAACAAATGGGTGGCTGCGCTCAGGCAGCAGAGCGATATCGAAATATCAGACCGGATTTCAGATTACAGCAGATGACAAGATGGGTATCCTGAAAAAAGACAAAGGCCCGTCGCCCCGGGAATCTTACCTGGTCAAACGGTGCCCGGAGTGCTTCGTCACCCTGCCGATTGACGCCAGGCAATGCTTTTCATGCAAGGCCAGGGTGGGCAAGGTAAACCGCCACGGCATGGCCGAGCGCCCGGTTAACTGGTTTGCGTACCTCACCTGCATACTGGCCTGGGCGGCATTGATTTTCTACATCAAGTGGGCCTTTTTCTAACCTAAATTGAGCGTTTCAAATTTTAACACCTGAAATTGATTCGTGTAAAAATTTGAATCGCTCAATTTAGGCATAGACAAAAGCCTACCGGGCAATCATCGCCCGCATCATATCCCCGGAATTTTCGGCATGGTCGGCAATATTGCCGATGATTTCGGCCAGACGCACCAAGTGAAAAACGGTAATGGGATCGCTTTGATGGTGGAAAATCTTGCGGGTAAGGCCATACTCTCGCTGATCGGCGTCATGTTCCATCTGCCGGATGTTTGAAACAATTCCCTTGACCTTTTTGCGCTGCTTTTCCGAAAAATTCTTGAAATACGTCCGGGCCTCGCCCACCATGCGGCTTAATTCCTCGGTCGGCTCAATGGCCGCATCCACCAAGAGAAAGAAATCCCGCTCCAGCGCTTCGGGGATCCCGATGTCGGTGCGATGGGAAAGCCAGTTCAGGGCTTCCTGCACCGAATCGAGCACCTTATCCTGTTCCCGCAAATACTGAAACAGCTTGAACTTCTCCACCGGCATCATCACGCCCTTTGGCAGATGGCCCCGGATGCGCCGCTTGATCGCATCTGCGTCATGCTCAATTCGAATCACTTCCTGGCGGTGCTCCTCGAACACCTCACAGCGCGAGGAGGCATAGCATTCCATGGCCTGCTGAAACGCCCATGCACACTCCTTGACCTTTTCGGCATGATCCTGCAGGTCGTCAAAAGGGGACGTAATAAAGATGGAAAAAAACGGAATACGCATGCAGCCGCCTCCTTAGAACGGAAATTACAAAATGAATGAAAAAAACTTGAAAATCAACATGCTGGTTGCCGCTGCCATGGGAACGGTTAAAATCCAATATAACATAATCCGAAAGATAATGCCAAAATTAACGGCTTCCAGCCCCCTGGCCAGCCCGACGCCCATGACACCGCCCACGGCCGCATGCGTGGTGGATACCGGCAGCCCCATCTTGGATGCGATCAAAACGGTTGTCGCAGCGGCAAAGTCCACGGAAAACCCCCGGGTATTGCTCAAGGTGGTAATGCGCTCGCCCACGGTTCGAATCACCCGGGCCCCGCCCATTGCAATGCCGGTGGCAATCCCGATTCCGCCGAAGAAAAGCAGAATAAATGGCACCGGCACCGTAGCCCCGGCCTGGCCGGTCTTGACTAGAAAATAAATCAGGGCAAGCGGTCCGATGGCGTTTGCCACATCGTTTGCTCCCTGCGCCAGTGCCACATAGCAGGAAGTGCCGATCTGGATTCTGCGGAACACCCCCTCAGCTCCCTCTTCCCCGGTTCGCACGTTTTGAAACCAGAGCAGGGCTTTTTTGCCGAGAAATCCGAAAAACACCGCCAGCACAACGGAGACAAGGCAGGCCATGGGCGTGCTCAGGGACAGGTTTTTGCCCAGGGGCGTTTTAAACACAAAGGACATGGCCACAACAAAAATGGCCAGCCCGATAAACACCGGAGACAGCCGGAAGGCAACCCCCACGGAATCGGGCCGCGACAGGACCACCCGCACGATCACCTTGAACATGATAAAGGCGATGACCATGCTGAATACCGGCGAAATCACCCAGCTCAGCACCACCGCTCCGAGGGCGAGCCAGTTAATCATGGATAACCCGCCGGTGATAACCCCGAAACCCACCATGGCGCCCACGATGGAGTGCGTGGTGGAAACCGGCAGCGATTTCCAGGTGGCAAACGAAACCCACAAGGCGGCGGCCAGCAGCGCGGATAAAGCCCCGATCAGCGCCACGTGAGGGTCGTTTAGCACATCCTGGGAGACAATGCCCTTGCGGATGGTATCGGTCACATGCGAGCCGATAAAGGCCGCGCCGACAATGTTTAAAATGCCTGCAATTAAAATGGCCTGGCGCAGGGTAATGGCCTTGGACCCGACTGCCGAGGCCATGGAGTTGGCCACATCGTTTGCCCCGATGTTCCAGGCCATGTAAAAGCCGATGACAAATCCGAAAACCAGGATGACATATTCCATGGAAAGAATCTTCCCGCAACTATCCGCATAAAATCAACAATGTTCGTACCAGGGCATTCTATAGTTGTTTTCGGCAATATCACAGCGGGTGCATCCATTCAAGCTGAAATCTTGCTTTCTTCCAAAAAGCCCAAAACCGGGACAGAACTGCAGTTTTCTCCCCGTTTTGGGGGC
>JBKHJS010000171.1:0-4654 GCA_046537995.1 Desulfobacterales bacterium | reverse complement strand
CTATGCGGCGCCTGCGCGAAAACCCGCCTGCTTGTGCTCAACCCAGGGCTTGACCCGGGATTGGTTAAACCACAGGGCAAACAGAATCACTCCGCCGCCTATAAGCAGGCGCAGCAGCGCCACCTCCCGGTTCCAGATCAACAGGTTGACCAGCAGCCCCGCGGGCACCAGGGCGTTGTTCATTATCGCCAGCGCCCCGGGATTGACCATGGTGGCGCCCTTGTTCCAGAGAAAATATCCCACGGCCGAGGCCCCGAGGCCCAGCCACAACAAAACGCCCCACTGCACGGCGGTGGTCGGCATCATGCTCATATCGCCCCAGACCAGCCAGCCCCCGGTTGAAACCACCAGTGCGCCCAGGTAGAAAAACCCGAACACGGAATGCTGGGGCAAGCGCTGCAGGCCGGCCTGCTGCCGGCTTTCCATGAGTTTTTTGTATGCCACCTGCCCAAGGGCAAAGCACATGTTTGCCGCCTGTACCAGAAAAAAGCCGGTCACGAAATCCGCGCTCAGGGGATTGTAGCGGATGACCGCCGCCCCGGCCACGGCCACGGCCGCAGTCACCAGGTACCAGAAGGTAAACCGGCGTCTTGCCAAATCATACAACAGGGTGATGTATATGGGCGTAAATACAGTAAAAAGCACCACCTCGGCCACGCTTAAAAATGCGAATGAATTGTAAAAGCATATGAACATCGCCCCGAGCTGGATCCCGCCGATGACCATCAGCTTGATTGCCAGTCCCGCAGATACCCGGGGCCACCGGATCAGGGGCAGAAACACCAGGCTGGAAATAAAAACTCTCGAAAAAACGGCAAAATAACTATCCACCTGCCCGGAAAGATAGATCCCGATCAGGCTGAACGAAAACGCCCATAAAACCGTAACAATCCACAAGTATGTCATTTACAACTCCTTCTTTCCCCGCTTTTGCCTATCACATGTTCTCACGGCCGGACCACGGCCTTGACGATCTCCGGGGTGCCGGCATGAAGACGCTCAAATGTTTCCTGCAGATCGGAAAAACCCGGCCTGCAATTGACCATGCCCGCCGTGTCCAGCCGCTTGTCTGCCATAAACGCAAGAGAAGTATCAAACTCGTCAATGGCATATGCCATGGAGCCTTTCTGGACGAGTTCCTTTGAGGTCAACATCAGGGTGGACACGGACTGGGCCGAAAAATTGATCCCTGCAAGCACCACGGTTCCGCCGGGTTTTAACGCGGACATGGCCGTAAAAAGGCCCGCATCCACAGCAGAGGTTTCCACCACGGCATCAAAACCGCCGTCAGAAGCCTGCTTTAATTTTCTGCGCAGCTTCTCATCCCGGCCGTCAAAAACCTCATCCACGTATTGCCAGTTTCCGGCATGTTCCAGGCGGTGCGGGTTGACCTCGCAGAGCCCCACCAGCCCCGCGCCGGCAATTCGCGCCCAGGCCGCGCTCAACAGGCCGATGGTGCCCCCGCCGGTAATCAAAACTTTGTCGCCCACCCGGAAACCGGCCTGGCGGATTGCATGCAGGGCCACTGCAGCGGGCTCCACAAGGCATGCCTCTTCGTCAGACAGGCTGTCCGGCAGCTTGCGCACCATGTCGGCCCGGCCCGCCACTTTTTCGGCAAATGCGCCGGGCGCGTTATTGCCGGGAATGGGACGGGTGAAGGCCTTCTGACATATATGGAACAACCCCTTTTGGCAGGTGGGGCATACGCCGCAGGGGTTGAGCGGAATATAGGTCACCCGGTCGCCGGGCTGCAGATCGCTGCGGGGGCCGGGATCGGCCACAGTGCCGCAAAACTCGTGGCCCGGGATCAGCCCCGGCTTGCCGTCCATGCCCACGCCCATTTCCCAGTAATGCAGATCCGATCCGCAAATCCCGCAGGCCAAAACATCCATGATCACGTTGTTTTCTTCTGCTTCCGGATCGGCGACTTCCACCGGTTCCAGCTTTCTGGCCCCCGTCAGCTTGACTGCCCGCATGTTTGACTCCCTTTTGCTGCATCCTGATTTGACTTTGCACACGCAAAGTTCTATATCAAATTATATCAAGGCCGAACGCATTTCGACAATATAGAACTAATGCAACCCGCTTTTGAATGCAATGGGAAAAATCATGAAACCGGATGAAGAGGGTTGATCCTAAATTTAGGTTGATAAAAATCGATTTTTCATCACTTGAAAATAAAGGAGGCCGCATGGTCTCACTTGAAGGCAGAATTGCCTGGATCACGGGCGCGGCAACGGGTATCGGGCTGGCAGGGGCACAGGCGCTTGCCGCCGCCGGCGCCCTGGTAATCATGTCCGGACGCAGATCCGACATGCTGGAACGGGAAGCCGCTGCCATTGAAAAAACCGGCGCAAAAGCCGAGACCGCGCCCCTTGACGTCACGGACGCCTCTGCCGTGGAGCAGACCGCCCGGGATATTGTCAACCGGCATGGCAGGTTGGATATCCTGGTCAACAGTGCCGGGACCAACACGAAAAACCGATTCTGGCACGATCAGACCGTCGCGGGATGGGACCAGGTCATCCGCATTAACCTGGACGGCACATTTTACTGCACAAAAGCCGTGCTCGGTTTCATGCGGGAGCAGAAAGACGGCCTGGTCATCAATATCTCCTCCTGGGCGGGCGTATACAACTCCGCTGTTGTGGGCCCGGCCTACAACGGCAGCAAGCACGCCGTGGTTTCGGTCACCGAAACCCTCAACATGGAGGAGGGTATAAACGGCATCCGCGCCTGCGCCATCTGCCCCGGGGAAGTTGACACGCCGATCATGGACCAACGGCCGGAGCCCCCGCCCTCAGAAGTCCGGGCAAAAATGCTCAAGCCCGAAGACCTGGGCAACACCATTGCCTGGGTGGCTGCGCAGCCGCCGCATGTATGCGTGAATCAAGTCATTATCAGCCCGGTGCACAACCGATTCTACATCAAAAAATAATAATCCTGTAAAAAGTCTTTTTTACAGGCAGTGTTAAGTTTTAAGTGATTAAGTGTTTAAGTAAAATCAAAATCTTATATTTTCATTGCTTGGCGGCCAGAACATTTTTTAGACTTTCAAGGAAATCTTTTTTTGCGCTCTTGTGAAATTGCACTTCGTTGACCTGACGGCGGTGCGGAAAAGCGGGTTTCCGAGCGGAATTTGAGGCTCGGAGAGGCTCCTGGAGCGAGGAAACTCCTTTTTCGCGCCGCCGATCAGCCATGATGCTTACGGATTTCTTTCTTCAAAAATACCGCCGTGGCGGGATAAACGGCTTTTTACAAAGCCATCAAAAATAAGAACTGCAAACAACGGCAAAGGAGAGCCGGAAATGCTGGAGATCCAAGACTGGAGCAAGGAGCAGGTGCACGCGGTCATGCAGGAACTGCTCTACAGCTTCAATTACATGTGGTTTCTCATGGAACAGTGGGTAGAACAAAACTGCCCGGAGAAAATCGAGACAGCGGAATTTCAGAACCTGGCCGAAACCTTTGGCGCATACGAGGCAAAGCGGCTGGAAAAAACCGTGGATCCGGACATCCGGGGGGTGGACCGGCTGATCGCCTTTCTGAAGCATTCGCACTGGGCCGCCTTTGAAGATATCGAACTGAAAAAGCTTTCCGAGGAACAACTGCGAATGCGGACCCGTAACTGCACCGCGCAGAGGGCCGCACAGAAATGGGGCATGGATTACTACGACTGCGGGCAGGCCGGCCTGCGGCTGCGTAGCGGATTTTTCAGCCGGATTCATCCCGGCGCCGAAGTGCGGCGCGTGTTTACCCCGCCGGATGGAAAGCCCGGCGAAACCCCGGCAGAAATCTCCTGTGAATGGATCATATCAATCTGAAACCTGAACTGAGCGTTTCAATTTAGGTGAAAGGCAGATTCAGCCATTTATAAATTTGCCCTGCAGCCGCCGCATCCCCCTGAGCCACCGGTCGTAGTTCGAGGTCTTGCGCTGCATGTAGGTAACAACTTCCGGGTGGGGCAGAATCAGGAACCGTTCTTCTGCCAGGCCGGCGATGGTTTCATCAGCCACCCTGTCGGGGCTGATCATGCCGTCAACCGCGGCCACGCCCCCGCCCTGGCGGGTCATCGCCGTTTCCACGGCCTGGGGGCAGATCACGGATACGCGGAGTCCCTGGTCGCCGTAGGTAATTGCGATATTTTCCGCCAGGCCCACCGCGGCATGCTTGGTCGCCGAATACGGGGCTGAGCCGATCTGGGAAAGCAGGCCGGCGGCAGAGGCGGTAATTACGAAATATCCCCCGCCGCGGGCAATCATTTTATCAATGACCGCCCGGCCCGCATATACATGGGCCATGACATTGATCTCCCAGATGCGCTGCCACTGTTCATCCGGGACCTCCAGGCCGCCTGTGACCATGATGCCGGCATTGGAACAGAAAATATCAATCGGGCCCAGTTCATTTTCCGTCTTGTCAACCAGGGCCTGTATCTCTTCCTGCCGGGATACGTCACAGGCCACGGCCGTGCCGCTGATTTCATCTGCCACCCGGCGGGCGCCCTGAAAGTCAGTATCGGCTACCACCACGGCCCGGGCGCCTTCGGCCGCAAACCGCAGGCACAAGGCCGCACCAATGCCGCTTGCCCCGCCCGTGACAACAGCCACCTTATTGCTGAGTTCCATTTTTCTCCGCTGTTTGAGATATTGCG
>JBKHJS010000170.1:0-4696 GCA_046537995.1 Desulfobacterales bacterium | reverse complement strand
AAAAATAGGTCTGTCCCCTTTTTTGGGGGGTTGACATATGGGAAAACAGGGCGTAAGTTTGGTGTAAATTTTTTACGAGAGGTTTTTTCATGAAATTATTTCCTGCATGCCGGGTACGCTTTTTTGTGTTCGGGCGCTTCTTTTTTGGTTTTCGAAGCGTCCATCCGGTGGTGTAGGATGAGATAATTATCCCACAAAGCGCACCCCGGGTGGACAAACCGTCCACCCGGGGTTTTTTGTTTTCCAGGCCCCGGGGGTTTGCCTCCCGGGGTTTTTTATGCAGATCTTGGAGAACCGGATCGATAATTTCATACAGGGAGGTTGGCCATGTTAATCGTATTGGAACCCGACATTTCACCGGAACAGAAAAACCGCATTTTGAGCATTCTGCAGGAAGGCGGGTGCATTTTCCGCGAGATCAGCGATGCCGGGCAGGGTATTATCGGGTCGACCGGCAATGCCGGACACGACCCGGAGTACTTTGAATCCCTGCCGGGCGTGGCGCGGGTGGTGCCCGTAAACACGGCCTTTAAGCTGGTCAGCCGCCAGATGCATCCGGAAGACACCCGGGTTCAGGTGGGCGATGTATCTGTGGGCGGCGAGCGCATTGTCGTGGTGGCCGGTCCCTGCGCGGTGGAAAACCGGGATCAGACCCTTTCCGTTGCCGGACAGGTGCGCAAATACGGGGCGATGATTTTTCGGGGCGGCGCCTTTAAGCCCCGGACTTCGCCGTATGCATTTCAGGGCCTGGGAGAAGAGGGCCTGAAAATCCTGGCCGAGGTCCGCCGGACCTACGGCATGCCGGTGGTCACTGAAATCACCACCCCGGCCCAGGCCGACCTGGTCATGAAATATGTGGATGTAATCCAGGTGGGCGCCCGGAACATGCAGAATTTTGAACTGCTTAAATGCGTGGGGCGGCTGGGCAAGCCGGTACTGCTCAAGCGGGGGCTGTCTGCCACCATCGAGGAGTGGCTGATGTCTGCGGAATACATTCTCTCCGAGGGCAACGACAATGTGATCCTCTGCGAGCGGGGCATCCGGACCTTTGAGCCCTACACCCGCAACACCCTGGATCTTTCCGCCATTCCGGTGATCAAGAGTCTGACCCATCTTCCGGTGATCATTGATCCCAGCCATGCCACAGGCAGCCGGGAAAAGGTCATCCCCATGTCCCGGGCGGCGGTTGCCGCGGGCGCCGACGGCCTGATGGTGGAGGTGCACAGTGATCCGGACCGGGCGCTTTCTGACGGTGCCCAGAGTCTGTACCCGGACCAGTTTGCCAGGCTCATGCGGGATCTGTATGTCATCGCGCCGGTGGTGGACAAGCAGGTGGATTTTGCCTACCTGGACAAGGCCCGCGCTGTGGCGCACATGGAGCAGGCCGGCGGCGGCGAGGGAAGAAAGGCCGCGTACCTGGGAGAAATCGGCAGCTACAGTCACAAGGCCTGCATGCAGTATTTCGGCGACCGGGTCGATCTCATGCCGGTCAACGCGTTCAAGGGCGTTTACGAGGCGGTCAAGGACGGAACCGCGGATTTCGGGGTGATTCCCCTGGAAAACGCACTGGCCGGCAGCGTGCATGAAAACTATGACCTGCTCCTGGAATACGATCTCCGCATTGTCGGCGAGATCACGCTGCGCATCGAGCATAACCTGGTCGGCCATCCCGGGACAAGCCTCGGGGATATCCGCCGGGTCTATTCGCATCCCCAGGTATTCCAGCAGTGCCGCCAGTACATTGACCGCCATGACTGGGAGCTGGTGCCGGTTTCAGACACGGCCCATGCGGTCCGGCATATCCGGGAGCAGGGCGATTCAAGCGAGGCAGCCCTGGCCGGCAGGGATGCCGCCCGGATTTTTGAGATGGAAGTTATTGAAGCGGGTATTGAAACAAATCCGCGGAATTATACCCGGTTCGTGGTCATCGCCCGCGAACCCCTGGCCGGCGGAGAAAAGCAGAAGTCCTCTTTGATCTTTTCCACCGGCAACCAGCCGGGAGCCCTGTTTGAAGCCCTGAAGGTGTTTGCAGACAACGGCATCAACCTGGTCAAGCTCGAATCCCGGCCCATTCACGGCAAGCCCTGGGAGTACATGTTTTACGTGGATCTCGAGGCGGATGTGGCGGCTGAAGCGTTTGCGCCCGTAATGACACAGCTCAGGGAGAAGATCGATTATCTCAAGGTGCTGGGCAGTTACTAAAAAAAGCAAAGGGCGAACACACAGGTTCGCCCCTATAGTGCAGTGTTTCCGGAAAATACAATAATACCGGTGAAGTTTACCCGATTTTGCATATTTTTAAAAGAGGCGGGGACCCGGGGGTGAGTCGGGTCCCCGCCCTGCCAAAGGGAGGGTTTTTCATGGCAAAAATAAAGTGGAAGTTTGGCTTTCTTCCGCCTTATTATCAAGAGCCTACCAGCGCCTGACAAGTACATAATAAACACGAAACACCCCTGTGCAACCCCCTTGCCGGAAATTTATGAGACTCTTTTTATCGTCGATTTTCGGGAAGTTATGGGAAAAATCGCTTCAGGTTCCGCCTATTTTCCAAACGGACATTTGGGAAATGTGCAGGACTTGCAGTTTAAACAGAAACCCCCGTCAGCATATTTCGCCATGTCTTTGCGGGTAAGGTGCTGGCCTGCCAGAATCCTTGGTAAAAGCAGATCCAGGCTGGTTGTTTTGTGAAACAGGGCGCATGCCGGTACACCGATAACCATCGCGCCCCGGATGCGTCCCAGCAGGGTCATGGCCCCCGGCAAAATGGGGGCGCCGTACAAGACGTCTTCCAGCCCGGCACGGTCCAGCCCTTTGCGGGTCCGGTCGTCCGGGTCCACGGAAAGCCCGGCCGTGGTGATAATCAGGTCTGCGCCTTTATCGAGCAGGACCTGGATGCTTTCGGCAATAAGGTTCTCATCGTCTGCAGCAACTGCCGTGTGCACAACCTCGCAGTTGAAGTATTCCACCTTCTTCCGGATGACCGGATCGAATTTGTCCTCCACCAGTCCGCGGTAGACCTCCGTGCCCGTGACCAGGATCCCGACACTGGCCGGCTTTATGGGCAGAACCGAAAAAAGCGGGGGCTTGGCGATGGTTTCCAGGGCGTGTTCAAAGTGGTTTCGGTCCAGATACAGCGGGATGGCCCGGGAACCGGCAAACGGCTTGTCCTTTTCCACCAGGATGTTGTTCTGCCGGCTGGTGCACATGACATTGGGCACCAGGTTGAAATTTTCCAGGGCGGCCGCATCAACGCTCAGCAGTCCGGTGATTTCCGCATGGAAATTGATCTTTCCCTCTGACGGGGGCGTGGGGAAATAGACGTTCGGGCCCGCCATTTTTTCGGCAAAAGCCATGACCGCTTCATTTTCGTGGATCCAACGATCCGCTGCGGTATTGGCGCCGCTTTGAACATATACATGGGAGCGGCCCATCTGCTGGAGGCGGCACAAATCGCCGGCGCCGATTTCCTGGCCGGCCTTGAAAGCCGGGCCCTTGGATTTGCCGGGCACAATGCGGGTCATATCATGCAGGGCTTTTTTGCCCACGGCTTTTTCAAGTGGTACGGCCTCAATATCCGGTTTTTCGGAGGCTGAATCAATATTTTCCAGGTTGTGGCGGTAGGGGGCTTCTCCCTGGCAGCCGCGGCAGATGGGGCCGTCCTTTTCGGGGTAGGCCTCGCGGCAGACCGGGCATATGGAAATTCCGCCCATTTCCGTTTTTTTGACATCCCGCTGCCGGACTTTTACCGGGCGTATGGAAAGGTATTGGTCTGCCGCAGCCTCGATTTCGGCAAACAGCCTGTCTGTGTCCTGTTCAGACTTGGTCTTTCGTTTCAGAAACCAGTCCCGGATTTCCGGCCAGGCCTCGAGCTTGTCCGGATCAATACATACCCGCCATCCCTCGTAAGTGTATTTGTCATACAGGGTCAGGGCGTAGCGGCCCAGGTGGATCACTTTCATCCAGTTGTTTCCGGTACTGCACAAGCTCAGCAGCTGCACGGCATCTGGCAGGCATTTGCCGGTTTCCACAACCGCTTCAAACAGGGTGCCTTCCGGCAGTTTCGCCTTTGCAGCCTCGACCATGTAGCCGCCGATCAGCAGGCCCGGAGCCGGATATCCGTGAAAGGAGCGGGCAAGCTCCGCAAATTCCGAAAACGTGTATTTTCCGATGTTCATACTTGCAGGGATTGTTTTGGTTTTTTGGGTTATTGACAAACTCGCACTTCAACAAACCTTTTTTATACATATAAAGGCGGTTTTACGAAACCCAAAAATCAAGCCCCGGCCTTTTTTTCCCATTCCTCCACGGGGGTGCCCGCCTCCACGTCTTCCCACCCGGTAATCATGGCCTTGATGTGGGCAAAAACCGTGTGCCCGGTTGTGGTCATATAGACGTGAATGATCACGAAAATAAGAATGCCAAAGCCCATGGCCGTGTGAACAAAGGCCACCGCTCCCATGGTGAGAAAATCCAGCCCCCAGGCGCCCCAGGAATTATAACTCCAGTAAAGCAGCCCGGTGATCATCTGGATGGGCAGCATGACCGCGGCAAGCGACAGGTAGGTCAGCCGCTGGAGCGGATTGTGCTTGGCTTTTTTGCTTTTGGGCACCGGGTGGGGCTCGCCCCTGAAAATGCCGTAGCTGTAATACCGGATGACAATAAGCATTTTCCGGGTGGTGGGAATGTATTGCTTCCA
>JBKHJS010000169.1:0-4755 GCA_046537995.1 Desulfobacterales bacterium | reverse complement strand
TCAAGTTTCATGCACGACCTTTTTCAGGTAGATCACCGCGGGCTTGGTGTTTAAGTACCCCATCACCTGGTAGGCCCGGCGGTCGGCGAGCAGTTTCGATACCCGGCTGTCGGCATCCATCAGGGAGCCGAATACCAGGGCCCCTGTTGGGCAGGTCTGCACACAGGCCGGGGTGACCTCGCCGTCTTTTATCATCCGGTTTTCATCCTTTGCATGTCCGTGGGCCGCCTTGATGCGCTGCACGCAAAAAGAGCATTTTTCCATGACACCCTTGCTGCGCACGGTCACGTCCGGGTTGAGCTGCAGGTTGAGCGGCTCCGGCCAGTTCCAGTCACGCCAGTTAAACCGCCGCACCTTGTACGGGCAGTTCTGGGCGCAGAACCGGGTGCCGATGCAGCGGTTGTAAATCTGGTTGTTCAGCCCCTCCTTGTTGTGATGCGGGGCAAAAACCGGGCATACCGACTCGCACGGCGCGTTATCGCAATGCTGGCAGAGCATGGGCAGAAAGATCGGCTGATCCGGCCGGTCCACCTGCTGGTACTGCTCGATATGCATCCAGGACATTTCCCGGCCGTTGATGATTTCCTGCTCCCCGACCACCGCCAGGTTGTTTTCCGCATAGCAGGCCGCGGCACACGCGCTGCAGCCGATGCACCGGTCCAGGTCCACCGCCATGGCCCAGCGGTAATCCGCATGGTCATGCGGCGGGTAAAAATCCCGGTGCGCATCGTATCCTTCGGGCATCGGCGGGGTCAGGGGAAAATCGTGCATGGTCAGTCCGTGTTTTTCCGGGCCGGGCGGTGCGGCCAGATCCGAAAGCGTCACTGTCAGGGCGATTTTGCGGCCGTGCGGGTCCATGCTGCCCGCGGTTGATGCCAGCTTCTGCCGCTGCCCGGACTTTTCCAGGCGCACCGTGTCTGCCGCATAAAAGGCAGCCCCGGTATCAGTTGTCCGCTGCAGGGAAAACAGCGAAACCGGGTTTGCCCCCCGGCCCCCGCTGTACCTGCCGGATCCCGCATGCCCCTGCCCGGCCTGGAGCCCCGCCAGGCCCGGCCGGATGTTTTGGGTTTCATATACCGGGGCGGAAACCGAGCCGCTGCGGTTCATGAGGTTAATCACGTCTCCGGTGCGAACGCCGTATTCCCTGGCGGTTTCCGGGTGCATCAGCACCGGGCTCTGCCAGGCCACCTTGCTTACCGGATCCGGAATTTCACAAAGCCAGGGAATATGGCCATCCCTGCCGTCAAAAAACCGGACCGAGGGCAGCGCCGCAAACAAAAGGGACTCAGAACGTATCAAGGCGGGCGGGTCTTCAAACCAGCTTTGAAATGCGGGCGTTACGGCAGGCCCGGAAGCCCCGGCAGATGCGTCCTCGTGGTCAAACCGCCCGCCGGCGCGCACCGCCTGCAGCCAGGCCCCGGTATCGGAAATGCCCCAGCGCTCCTGCACACGGGAAATCAGCTCCTGCTTGGCATCCTTATTGTCGAAAGTCCCGTCCGGTGCGATGCGCAAAAACACGTCCCCGATTTGGGGGGCGTGGTAAAGCGGCTTCATGGCCGGCTGGCAAAAGGACAGCAGGTCCGGATACGCGCCGTATTCGTCCCACGATTCCAGGGCCATGCTGACCGGAAAGACCATGTCCGCACATTGCGCGGTCTCATCCATGAAATTGGAAAAACAGACCGTAAACATCTGCTTACTGGTCAGTATCCCGCTGGTTTCCATTTCCGGCGGCAGGGCGTATACCGGATTGACGTTGTTTAGCAGCAGCACGTCCGGCGGGTTGTCGGCAAGCCGGTCCAAAAACGCGGCGATTTCGCCGTGGCCGGCGGCTTTTTCCGCGCGATGCCGGCGCGCATAATCGATCTTTCCCAATTGCGGATCCAGTACGAAATTCAGCAGGTTGGCAGCGATATTGGCCTGCAGATCCCCGCGGCCTCGGCCGAGTGTCCCGGTTCCCAGGACCAGGGGATCTTTGGCCCGCAAAAGCGCATCTGCCATTTGATCGTAGCCGGAGCGCTCAATGCCGGAGAGTTCAATCACCTTTTCCCGGGTATATGGTTCGCAAACCGCCCGGATTTGCCGGGCCACCTGTGCGGAAATACCGGATGCTCCTTTTCGGGCCAGCACCTGCCGGATCAGTCCCAGGCAAACCACCGCCTCGGATTCCGGGCGGCACGAAAGCCATGCATCCGCATTTGCCCCGGTCAGTCCCCGCCACGGGCTGACATGAAAAAACCGGCCCTTTGTGCCGTCTGCATACGCGTGCATGGCCTTGAACCTGCGGGCGTATTCCACCGGAGACAGCCAGGTTTCAAGAAAGTCCGCGCCAAAACCGACCAGGCAGTCCGCGTTTTCCATCCTGTAGGAAGGCAGGCCGGATATGCCGAACACGGCCTGATTGGCCGACCTGAGGTGTTCATGGGAGAAGGGTTCAAAAACCAGCGGGGCCGTGCCGTTTAATGCGGCCATGGATTTTTCGAAAACCCCCATGCACACCTCGCCTTCCAGGCAGGTGAGCATCCGGACCCGGTTTTCCCCGCGGGCCGCCGCGCTCCGGGTCTTTTCGGCAAGCCGGGCGATTGCTTCTTCAAACGAAAGTGACTGCCACCGGCCGTCTTGTTTGATCCGCGGCTTTTTGAGCCGGTCGGGATGATAGACCGCCTGCAGGCCGGCCTGGCCGCGGATGCAGAGTTTGCCCTGGTTTACCGGGTGCAGGGGGTTGCCCTCGAGCTTGATGACCCGCCCCTCCCGATTTTTGGCCAGGATCCCGCAGCCAGCCGGACACCGGCGGCAGGTGGCGGCATACCAGTTGGCTTTTCCCGAAACCATGTCATCCTGGTTTTTGACCAGGGAATAGAGTTTTTTCTCGCTTTCCAGGCTGCACGCGGAAGCAAACGTCAGACTTCCCATGCCCGCAAGTTTCAGGAAAGTTCGGCGGTCCATTCAGCGACACGCTCCTGGGCAGACGGGTTAACCGGTGACCCGGTCAAAGGATTTGATATTATACCTTCTTCCACGAAAAACTAACAGGGGGTTTCCCAAAGTCAAACAAACGCCTAAACAAACAGCAGTTTCCGGTGAATAATGATCAGGTGGTTGTTATGCTGGTTCAGGCTTATCGGAAAAGGGACTTCATATATGCCGACTGCAGGCCTATGAATCGCCCTTAAACTGGGCTGTCTCTGTGGAATCGGCCATGGCCCCCGTGGAACCCTTGCCGCTGGTAATGGTTGTCATGACCCGGTCAAAATAGCCGGTACCCACGAATTTCTGGTGGGTAATGGCCATGTAGCCATCTTCTTTCCCGTACTTGAATTCCTCCTGCTGAAAGCGCGAGTAAGCCGCCATGCCCTCGTCCCGGTAGCTTCGGGCCAGCTCGAACATCCCCATGTTCAGGGTGTGAAACCCGGCCAGGGTGACGAACTGGAACTTGTATCCCATGGCCCCCAGTTCCCGCTGGAATCTGGCCAGGGCCGCATCATCGAGATTGGCCTGCCAGTTAAACGAAGGCGAGCAGTTATAGCACAGCAGTTTGTCCGGGTAGTATTCGCGGATGCCCTCGGCAAACCGCTTGGCCTGCTCCAGGTCCGGCACCGAGGTCTCGCACCAGACCATGTCCGCATACGGGGCATATGCCAGACCCCGGGCAATGGCGGATTCCACGCCCGGCTGGATCCAGTGATAGCCCTCGTCCGAGCGGTCATTGCCGATGATAAACGGGTGGTCGCGCTCGTCGATGTCGCTGGTCAGCAGCCTGGCGGCATCCGCGTCCGTGCGGGCAATCAGGATCGTGGGCGTGCCGCAGATATCCGCGGACAGCCGGGCCGAGATCAGCTTGGTGATAAACTCCCGGGTGGGCACCAGCACTTTGCCGCCCAGATGGCCGCACTTCTTGGCCGAGGCCAGTTGATCCTCGAAATGAACACCCGCGGCCCCGGCATCGATCATGAATTTCATCAGCTCGAAGGCATTCAGCGGCCCGCCGAACCCGGCTTCCGCATCAGCGATAATGGGCGCAAACCAGTACGGCCCGCCCTGCCGGCAATCCAGCACCTGGATCTGGTCAGCGCGCTTGAGCGCGTTATTGATCCGCCGCACCACGTTGGGCACGCTGTTGGCCGGATACAGGCTCTGATCCGGATACATCTCCCCGGCCACGTTGTTATCCGCTGCCACCTGCCATCCGCTTACATAAATGGCCTTCAGGCCGGCCTCCACCTGCTGCACGGCCTGATTGCCCGTCAGGGCGCCCAGGGCCGGGACATAATCCTCCGAATTGAGCAGCCGCCACAAGCGCTTGGCCCCGGCGGATGCATACGTGTATTCCACCGGCAGGGTGCCCCTTAAATTCAACACATCTGCGGCTGTATACGGCCTTTCAATTCCCTGCCAACGGGGATCGGTTTCCCAGGAGCGTTCCAGCGCATCGACCTCCTGGTTATCTATCATATGGCACGAAATTTTTTCTTCCAGCTCAACAGCCTGTTCATTGACGGTTTTAATCATGGCTGCCTTCCTGTTTTTGCGATTTAATGTCCATCCGGAAATCGGATAATTTGTTCAGGTTCAGGGTCGGTGGTTCCAATTTACAATAATAATTCCCTTTTCCTTTTTTGACACATGATTTTCATTTGCAGTCACAAATAAAACCACAACGCCCGCCAATCGCACGAAGAAAAAAACTGGCATTTGCGTTAAAAATCGATTATAAATTCAGTCAGTCCTGCATGAATCAACCCGGGACCCGGACAA
>JBKHJS010000168.1:0-4758 GCA_046537995.1 Desulfobacterales bacterium | reverse complement strand
AAATGGATGTTATCCTTTAAAATAAATTGCTTTTAAAAATCTGAAACGCGCAATTTAGGTTTTATAATTTTAGCCAACCCCGCCAGCGCCTGGGCATCCAAATGCAGATCACAACGGGTCTTCAGCCGCCGGCCCCTGATCCGCCGGTACCACGGATACCCCGTCTTCGCCCCGGGGCACCAAACGATAGATGCGGTCTGCGTACCGGGCAAAGGAGTCCGCATCGTGATGAGAGATCATCAGCACCTGAAAGCCCAGCGCCCTGCCGGCATCGTGGACGATCTTGACCAGGCGCGGAACCAGTTCCGGGTGCAGCCAGCAGTCCTGCTCGTCTAGAACCAGAAAACGCCTGTGGCGGCTTTCATCCAGGGTGGTCAGGGCAAACATGCGCAGGCCCACGGACAGAATATTGGCCACGGAGCCGCCCTGTCCCTTTAATATATCCTCCCGAAGGCCTTCGCGCTCGATCCAGAACTCCACGCTGGCGGCATTGCGTTTCCATTCCACTTCGGCTTTCAGGGAAATGGGCTGCTCAAGGACCTCCTGTAAAGCAATGGTCAGCTTGTCCTCGATTACGTCCAAAAGCTCCCGGAACAACTTCTGATTCAGGGTTTCCAGGGCTTCGGAGACCTTTTCGGAAATCGAGAGGTATCTGCGAATTGCTTCCAGCCGGGCCTCGGTCCGGGCGGCATCGTTTCTGGCCTGCTCGCGCCAGGCAGACAGACGTGTAAAGCGCTGGCGCACGCCTGCAGGAGATTTCAAAGGGCCTTTGTCCGCAGTGTTCATGACCGGCTGTTCTGCGCGTCAGCGTGTTTGTATTTTTCTTCAACCGCGGCCAGATCGGATTCCACCTTGCTGAGCTGCTGCTGGTACTCGGACTGGCGGCGCTCGTTTTCCGCCTGCATTTCGGCCAGCTTTTTCTTCAAGGCTTCGATCTCGTCTGTGCCGTATTCCTTCCTGGCCTGCTGCTTGAGCTCTTCAAGCTGTTTTTTGGCGTTATCCAGGTTGGCCTCGGCCTGGATCTTCTTCCGGTGCAGGTTTTCATACCGCTTTTTCAGTTCCTCGATGCTTTGCTTGGTATTGCCGGATTCATTCATCTTGGATCACCTCTTTGGCCAGTTGCCGGATTTCTTCTGCTACATCTGCATCAAACTGATCCAGGTTTTTTTCCAGAAACAGCGACAGTCCCTGCCCGGTCTGGGTGCGTCGGGCCTGGAGTTCGGTCAGCCCGGCCACAAAAGCCGACCCGGCTTCGGCTTCTGCCTCATCTTCAACTGCCTCGTGAAACACGTTTTCAAACGGCTGGTAGGGCACGGTGACATGGCAGCAGCTTGCACCCGAAGCATCAATGTCCACGCGCAAAGCCGCGGGCACATGCATCCGGGCCGCATCGCTCCTGGATCTGCGGCTGATATTTCCCGGAACGATCCAGCGGGTGGCCCCCTTTTGGACTTCGCCCAGAAATCGATGGATATGCCCGTTGAGCACCAGGTCAACACCCGGTATTTCACGTACCTGAATCCGACCCTGCTCCTCGTATCCCGGCATAATCGTATCATGATGAGCAAGCCATATCACAAGCGGCCGATCATCATCTGTTTCAGAATCCTCCGTATGGATGAATTCCCCGGGCAGACGCTGTCCCCAGGGCGTGCCGCCGATGATCACGCGTCTGCCGCCGATAATGGCCGGGTATGTACGATTTTCGTCAAGCAGCACCAGGTTCCCGGATTCGGCTATCACCCGGATGCTGTCGTCTGTGGTCAGGCTGTTTTCATGAACATCGTGATTGCCGTATATTCCGGGGATTTCCCGGTCAAACAGGCGCATCACCGATACCAGCAGCCAGTTGGGGTTGCTTCTGGGCAGATGGAAAAGGTCTCCCAGGATTACCGGCAGCAGACTTTCCTTGCGGGCATAGTCCAGGCACCACCGGAGCTTCTCCAGTATCCGGGCCGGGTAATCATCCTTTCGGAAACCCGGAACGCGTCCTTCCAGGTGGGGATCCCCGATGGCCAGCAGGCCCGTATATCCGGTTTCCATAAAATCGTTGTTCATCATTGTCCCCCCTGCTCCCCGGTGCCGTGGAACTGGTGCAGGACCTGGTCTGCATCCATGGGCTGCCCGCAGGTCGGGCAGATATTGTGGGCGTCAATAAAGCGGCGAAGCGCTTTTTCAGCCTCAACAAGCCGTGTTTCTGCCTGCTTCAGTTCGCCGGAACGTTTTTGAAGGCTTTTTTCAGCCTTTTCCATTGCTTCAATATGCCGGCCTAACCCCGCAATGTCAATCATTTCAGGCGGCACCGGGCAATCGGAAAGCACCCGGCCCCGGGCTGCGGCTTTGCCCACACCGGCTGAAACCCGCTGCATCTGCGAAATCAGCCCGGAGAGTCGCTCGACATCAGCCATGTCCGGCGGGGCCTGGACCCGGGAGACTGCTTTTGCAGCTTCGGATTCCTTTTGGATCCGGCGGGACTGGTAATCCATTTGCCGGATCATCCAGGCCAGCGCACCGATTTCCGCCAGTTCCGGCGGCGGGGCCAGGGAGGCCGCGGCCCCGGCCAGGTCCGCATGCTTTTTGGCCATGCTTTCCGTGCAGACCATGGCATCCACATGCCGGTCAAGATCGGATAGCTGCCGGGCAAGCTGTCCGATGGCTTCATGCGCGGTTTCAAGACCTTTGATTTGCTCTTCCAGCTCGTCGAGCGGCGCCAGGGTTTGAATTCTCTGCTGGAGGCGGGCGGACCTTGAGGCCAGTCGGCCTTCCTCGTTTCTGGCTTCGCGAACCCGCGTCCGGTGCCGGCTCTGCATCTCGATAAGCTTGATGGCATCCGAGGAGGAAGCAAAAAACGTGGCCCTTCGGCCCGGGGATTCATCCAGCAGAAAAATGGGTTTTTTCTGCTCCCCGAAATGCACGTCAAACGGCTCGCCTTCGGTCTCCACCTGGGGCATGCACAAAAGATCATGCAGGTCATCGGGCACGGCGCCCCGCAGGCGATGCACTTCCCGGCCGTTTACCGTGTAGCTCACCGTCCCCTTTTTCCGCTTCCATTCCAGCACGTTGCCTTCCCCGGTTTCCACGATGATGCGGCATTCCTTCTGTCCGTGCCGGACCATGTAATCCCCGGAAATATTCCGGCAAAGGGTCTGCAATGCGGAAATCACCGCGGACTTGCCGGTGTTGTTCCCGCCGGTGAGCACGGTCAGGCCCTCTGCAGGCTCGATCACCGTGTGCGGATGGGACATGAAATTGACAAGCTCGATTCGGCGTATCACTGGGGCTCACTCTTTACTGGCCGGCATTTCAGGACAGGCGAATTAATTCAGGTCAGTTTCTTGATCAACTGATTGGCTGCTGTGAGCATGGGATCCCATACCGGGGAAAACGGCGGGGCATAGGCAAGGTCGCACTGGGCGAAATCCGCCACGTGCATGCCGCTGTGCAGGGCAACCGCAGGTGCGTTCATACGGTGGGCGGCCCCGTCCGAGGAAACCATCTGTGTGCCCAGCAGCCGGCCGGAATCCGCATCCCCCACCATGTTGACCCATATGGGGGCTGCCCCGGGATGCGCGTGCGCCCGGGTGCGGGATTCGATCACCACCTCTGCCGGGGTAAAGCCCGCCTTCCCGGCTTCTTCGACATTTAAGCCGGTACGGCCGACTTCCAGGTCAAAAATCTTGAACACAGCCGTTCCGGCCACGCCCGGAAGCTCGGTGACATTGCCTTCAAGGTTGTCGGCCACAGCCCACCCCCCGCGGTTGGCACGCAGGGCCAGCGGAATCCAGACCTTCTCCCCGGTAACCACGTGATATGCGTCTGCACAATCGCCGGCGGAAAAAATATCCGGATCCGAGGTGCGCATATACCCATCCACGGCAATCGAATCCTTTACGCCCAGGGCAAGCCCGGCATCTGCGGCCAGAAAATTGTTGGGCACAACGCCCATGCCCAAAAGCACCACGTCTCCCTCAAGCGAGACGTCCCCGCAAATGGCCAGAAGCCGACCGTTGTGCTGCTCAATGCCACTCAAAGGACAGGATTCGTGAAGCTCGATACCCCGAGCTTCGAGGTCCCGACGCACAACTGCTGCAATCTCGCGGTTATAGCCGGAGAGAAATCCGCGGCTGGCCATTTTCACGTTCACCCTGCGCTCGGCAAAGGCCTCGCACATTTCCATGCCGATATAGCCCATGCCGATGATCACGGCATCGCCCACGTTGTGTTCTGCCAGGTAAGACTTGATTTTCCGACCGTCTGAAAGATTTTTCAGCGGCAGCACGCCCGGCAGTTTGCTACCGGCAACATCCGGCACAATCGGCGAGGCGCCCGTGGCGATCAGCAGCTTGTCATACGGAAATTCCAGGATTTGGCCGCCCGGTCCGGCGGCCTGGACTACGTGCCTGTCCCGGTCAATGGATTGGGCCCGGTGGCCGGTGAGCAGGTTGATTCCCTGCTTTTCCCGGAACACCTCGGCGCTGCGTACCACCAGGTCGTCTATTGGGCGTTGGGGATCAGCGATGTTGTAAGGCATGCCGCAGGCGCTGTAGGACACGTCCCCGGTCTGCTCCAGCACCGTGACCCGCAGATCCGGATAATGGCGCCGGGCCCTGCTGGCCGCGCTCATGCCCGCGGCATCGCCGCCTATGATCAGAAAATTCTCCATAACTGTGCCATAAAGTATATCAGTTCATTTCAGGTGACAAGCACAAATTTATCTCCTTCCGGCAGGATTCTCAAACACGCATTTCTTGCCAACCC
>JBKHJS010000167.1:0-4785 GCA_046537995.1 Desulfobacterales bacterium | reverse complement strand
ACATGGTGCAGTGCCAGGCCCATTCGTTTTTCTGGATTTCCTCGTCCATGCCGAGTGCGGCCATACGCAGAAACTTGCGCGCATCCATCCCGCCGATGCCCGTGGCCGGGCAGCCCGATGCGCACGCACCGCAAGTCAGGCAAAGGTCCAGGTTACCGCCCTCGGGCAGCATTTCCTTGACCTTGTCCATGAATATGCTTTTGCGTTTTCCGCCAAGCTTGATTGCTGGTTCTCCCATAGCGTTTCCTCCGTTTGCGCCTCCTGTGCCGGACCCGGGCTGGCCGGCTGGCGGAAGCAGCCGATTGCATTATTGTAAATAACGCCTTTTCAGCGTTTCACGTCCAATATAATCACTTCCCGGAAAAAATAAATCCCCCCGGGCTGGTGGGAATTTGTCAAAAATCTTTCCTGCCACAAAACCATCGGCCAAGTCAAGCACAATTGCAACACTTGATGGCCTCGCAAAAAGTCCAATATGCCGCTGCGCTGCATCCCTTCCCTCCCCATTAAATCGCTATCGCTATCGGTATCGGTATCGAAATCGACTCCGATCCCGATCCCGATCCCGATCCCGATACCGATACCGATACCGATACCGAACCCGATAAGCCTGAACCAGCATAACAACAAAGTGATGATTATTCACCGGAAACTGCTGTCTGTTTCCATCTCGGATTGACATACCGGGGCGGGTGGCTTATGATACAATCCTTTTTGGAAATGAAAGACGCAGCCATGCGGAAAACAAAAAATTTTACCGGCATGCTTGGTGTGATTGCGCTTCTGGCCGCGTTGTCGGGTCCCGGTTCGCCGACCTGGGGACAGGCACAGCCGGCAGACAGCCGGACGGTTTCGCAGGAAACCGTGCAGGAAGCCGACGGGCCGGTTTACCTCTATTTTGCCGATCCGGAAACCGGTTACCTTTCCAGCGAAGCCCGGCGGATCCAGCGCGCTGCGGATCCGGCGGTTTTCTGTCAAAAGATCACAGAGGCCCTGATCGCGGGTCCGGAAAACGGCCTGATGCGCACACTGCCCGGGGAAACAGAGCTCCGGGCGCTGTATGTCACCGACGACAGGATTGCCTGTGTGGATTTTACCGGGGATGTCTCAGAACACCATCCCCGGGGCGTGCGCAGCGAGCTGCTGAGCGTCTACAGTATTGTCAATACGCTTATCCTCAATACCGAAGGCATCCGGGCCGTCAAAATCCTGGTTAACGGAAAAGAAACCGACACCCTGGCCGGACACGTTGATATCCGTTTACCGCTAAAAGCGCAGATGTTGCTGGTGAGATGAAAAAGATCGGACAAATACGAAATATCGGCATTATCGCCCATATTGACGCGGGAAAAACAACCGTGACCGAGCGCGTGCTGTTTTACACTGGCCGTTCGCACAAAATCGGAGAGGTCCACAACGGCGAGGCCGTGATGGACTGGATGCCCGATGAGCAGGAGCGGGGCATCACGATTACCTCGGCGGTGACCACCTGCCAGTGGAAAAATTGTGACATCCAGATTATCGATACGCCGGGGCACGTGGATTTTACCATCGAGGTGGAGCGATCCCTCCGTGTGCTCGACGGCGCGGTCGGGGTGTTCTGCGCCGTGGGCGGCGTGGAGCCCCAGTCAGAGACGGTATGGCACCAGGCAGATGATTACCTGGTGCCCAAGATCGCCTTTGTCAACAAGCTCGACCGGGTCGGGGCCGATTATTTCCGCACCATCGAGATGATGAAGGAGCGCTTGAATGCCGTACCGCTGGTGATGCAGCTGCCAGTGGGCGCAGAAGACGGCTTCCGGGGCGTGGTGGATCTGCTCCACATGCGCCAGATGGTATGGAAAACCGACCGGCCGGACATGCCGTTTGAAACCATGGAGATCGAAACGGACCTGCAGGAGATGGCTGCACAATACCGGGAAAAGCTCATTGAAACCGTGGCCGAGGCGGATGATGCCATCATGGAGGCTTACCTGGAGGAATCCGAGATCACCGCCCGCGACCTGATTTCGGCCATCCGCAGGGCCACGCTCGGATTGAAACTGGTGCCGGTGCTCTGCGGTTCGGCCCTGAAAAACAAGGGCATCCAGCCCCTGCTCGACGCGGTGGTTGAGTTTTTGCCGAGCCCCGAAGAAGCCCCGCCCATTCACGGAAAAATCCCGGAAAGCGGGGAAACGGTCGCCTTTGCGGCAAAGGAAAAAGGCCCGACCGTGGCCCTGATTTTCAAGGTTTCCATGATCGAGGGGCGCAAGCTTTCCTACGTGCGGGTCTATTCCGGCAAACTCAAGGCGGGCAGCGAAATTTACAATCCCGTGCGCGGCAATGCGGAAAAGATATCCAGGATTCTCAAGATGCATGCCAACAAGCGCGAGCGCATCGACGAGGCCGGCCCCGGCAGCATCGTGGGCGTGGTGGGCCTCAAGGACTCGTCCACCGGCGAGACCCTCTGCGACCGTGACAATCCGGTGCTTCTGGAGCAGATGAAATTCACCAAGCCCGTGATTTCGGTTTCCATCGAGCCCAAGACCCATGATGACCAGGAAAAGCTGCCCCAGGTGCTTGACAAGCTCATGGCCGAAGATCCCACCCTGAATGTCAAGCAGGACGAGGATACCGGGCAGACCATTCTTTCGGGCATGGGCGAGCTGCACCTGGAAGTGGCTATCAGCCGGATGCGGCGGGAATACAACACCAGTGTCAACGTGGGCCGGCCCCAGGTGGTTTACCGGGAGACCGCGGCAAAAGCCGCCGCCGGGCATGCGGTCTTTGACCGGGAAGTGGCCGGCCAGCGCCATTTTGCCGAGGTCGAGATTTCGGTGAACCCGCTTTCGCGGGGGCAGGGGGTGAAGGTCACATCCCGGGTACCTGAAGAAACCATCCCGGAACAATATGGCCCCGCCGTGGAAAAGGGAATCCGGGAGGCCTTGGAATACGGCGAGCTCATGGGATATCCGGTGGTGGATGTGGAGGTCGTGGTCACCGGCGGTTCATACCGGGAGCACCTGGCATCTGATCTGGCCTATTCCGTGGCCGCATCCATGGCATGCCGGCAGGCCCTTTCAAATGCGGAGCCCTACCTGCTCGAGCCGATTATGGACGTGGAGGTCTTTGTTCCGGAAACGTTCATGGGCGATGTTATCGGCGATCTCAATTCCCGGGGCGGAAAGGTCGAATCCATTGCCGCCAAGGGCGACAATCAGATCATTTCCGCCATTGCCCCGCTTTCAAAGATGTTCGGATACACCACCGCACTGCGCTCGGCTTCCCAGGGCCGGGGCACGTTTACCATGAAGTTTTCCCACTTTGACTGAATATGAAGTTTTTGCCCGGGCCTTCGGACCGGTTTTCCCTGTCCTGCTTTGATTTTTTCGCCTGCTTATCCTTCAGGATTTCCTGTGCCTTGTGGATCTTTTCGGTAAGCACCGGGTCCCCGGTTTCGCGCAGGGCCCGTTTGAGGTGAAACATGGCGTTTTCCAGTTCCCCGCTTTCCCGGTAATACCGTCCCAGGTAATAATGGGCCTCTGCCAGCTTTCCCTGCTCTCCCAGGCTTTGTCCGAGAAATAACAGGGCGCGCGGGTAGTCCGGGAAGGCCTCTGCAACCTTCTTGAAATCCGCGATCGCGGCCTCGGTCTTACCGCCGGCCATGCGGGCCCGGCCCCGGAAAAACAGTCCTTTCGGGCCGTGTTCCGAGAGATTCTCGATGCTGCTCAAGGTTTTTTCCGCCTTGTCATATTTTCCTGCCTTGAATTCGAGGCGCCCCAGATCCACGGCCATGTAGGGGTCTTCGGGCCGCATGGAAACCGCGTGTTTCATGTTTTCCAGGGCCGTTTCCGGCCGGCCGCTTTCAGCCAGGGCCAGGGCCAGTCCGTATTGCGCCGCTGCATTGTTTTCGTCCCTGGCCAGTTCCTCCCGGAACCGCTCTGCGGCCTCGGCCGGGTTTCCGAATTTCGCCATGAGCGCGGCGCGCGTCCGGTCAAAGGCAAAGGTGTTTTCAGGCGCCCTGCCCGGCAGTCCCGACAGGGCGTTGTCCAGGTTTGCCAGGCGCTGCCGGGTGGCCGGATGGGTTTTTAAGTATGTGGGGACCTGCTCTTCTCCGTACCATTCCCGGTCCCGGATCTTCTGGAGCGCTGCGCGCAGCCCGTAGAGGCTGTATCCGGATTGGGTCAAATATTTACGGCCCAGGTAATCCGCCTCCATTTCCCTTTCCCGGGTGTAGGCAAGGATCATGCTCTGGCCCGCTGCCAGCGAGCCCACGGAAAGGGCGCTGCCCACTTCCCCGGCGCCGCCGAGTCCGACCAGGATGCCGGCGATCAGCCCGGCCATGGAAACCATCTGGCTCTTTTTTGATTCCGCGATGAGCTCGGAAATGTGCCTGGAGGAAACATGGGCGATTTCGTGGGCCAGGATGCCCGCAAGCTCGCTTTCCGTGTCCATGGCTTCAATCAGACCGGAAAATACGAAGATATTGCCGGCCGGACCGGCAAACGCGTTGATCGTATCCTGTTTGATCACGTAAAAGTTATAGTCAAATGGCTGGGGCGGCAGTTCGGACAGGATGGATTGTCCCAGGTCATTGATATATTTGTCAATCATGGCGTCTTCCACGATCGTGTAACGGTTCCGCACGGTTTCGAGAAACTCCTCTGCGAGCTCCTTTTCTTCGCCGATCGTTATGGCCCGGGCCGAAGGGGCCATTGCCGGGGCAACCAGGCAGATCGCCATGAAAAACGCGATACATTGTCTGATGCGGGTCATTTTCTGCAGCATCCGGATTCCGGTTTGATC
>JBKHJS010000031.1:0-18833 GCA_046537995.1 Desulfobacterales bacterium | reverse complement strand
CGAGCGGAAATTGAGGCTCGAAGAGGCTCCTGGAGCGAGGAAACGCCTTTTTCGCACCGCCGATCAGCCAGAGTGGTTCCGGATTTCCTTTCTTGAAAAATACCGCCCAGGCGGGATAAACAGCTTTTTACGATTCTGTCATCTTTGGGTTTTTTCAAGATTTCGTATGTTACCGCAGGTAAAACGCTAATAAAGGTATCCGCGGGTCAGGCAGGATGTCAAGCAAACATTTTAAAAAGCAGCAATTTCCGGTGAATCATTATCAGGTTGTTGTTATGCTGGTCCAGGCTTATCGGTATCGGTATCGGTATCGGGATCGGTCTCGGTATCGACTTCGATCCCGATACCGATACCGATATTGATCAAACTGCGAAAAAAATCGTAAAAGGAACCACATATATGCCGTTTCCCGCGGCTTGAAAAATTCACCGAGAATTGCTGTTTAAAAAGCGGAAATTCCGGACAGGGGCATGGCAGCATGGAATTCGCGGAAAACAGAAAAATCAGCGAATAATGGCCCGGCTGACAGTTTCGGCAAAAACAGACCGAAATTGGGCCAGTTCTTCATCCGTATGGAGACGATCATTGTTTTTGAAAAATTCCGGAGAAAGTACGTTTTCAGTGCGGGGTTTCTGGATGGCATGCAGGTCTGCGCCCCGGATCAGCCCGGCCATTTCGGCAACCGCAGCAGCGTCTGTAAACGGCTTAACGCAGGTCGTCCGAAACTCATGTGATAACCCGGAGTCCAGGATAATCCGAACGGTTTGCCGGATGGCCTCCGGATCAATGTGATCTGAAATCGCGGTTGGATAGCGTTCGGGAACGGTCTTGATATCCATTGCGATGTAGTTGACAAGGTCCCGGCCGATCAGTTCCCGGATGACCTCAGGGTGACTGCCGTTGGTGTCGATTTTCAAGGCAAAGCCCCTGGACCGGATCTGCCGGCAGAAATCAACAAGATCAGGTTGCAGGGTCGGTTCCCCGCCGGAGATGACCACGGCGTCCAGGTATTTTCCCCTGGCTTCCAGGAACTGCCAAATTTCGTTTGCGGACAATTTCTGCGTGTCCGGGCCGGGTGCCGCCAGATCCGGGTTGTGGCAGTAAGGGCAGTGAAAGTTGCACCCGGCCGTGAAGACCACGCAGCTGATCTGCGGCGGAAAATCAATCAGGGAATATTTTTGCAGCCCGCCGATTCGCATTTTTACGGATGACGCGTTGTGATTGCGATGGATGCAGTACCCGGCTTTCCGGCTGGTCAGGAAGCCACCGCAAAGGTCCTGCGCTTGTCGAATTCGCACTGTTTGCCGTTGTTCCACTGGTGCACGGGCCGCAGGTAACCCACCACGCGGGAGTAGACTTCTGTTTGGCTCTGGCACTTGGGGCATTGCTCGTGATAGCCGCTTAAGTAGCCGTGACCCGGGCAGACGCTGAAAGTCGGCGACAGGGTGAAATACGGCATGCGGAAGTTTTCCGTGATTTTTCGGACAAGGTTCTTGGCGGATTCAAAGTGATGCATTTGTTCGCCCAGAAAAACGTGGAACACCGTGCCGCCGGTATACTTGGTCTGAAGCTCGTCCTGCAGTTCCAGCGCCTCGAACAGGTCGTCTGTATAGTTGACCGGAAGCTGGCTGGAATTCGTGTAAAACGGATCCGCACCCGCCTGGTAATCGGTTTCATTGGCACAGGTAATCTCGGGATAGGTTTCCTTGTCAAGGATGGCCAGCCGGTAGGCCGTGCCTTCTCCAGGCGTGGCTTCCAGGTTGTAGAACTCGCCGCTTTGTTCCTGGAATTCCTCGAGCACGCCGCGCATGTAGTCGAGGGTCTCCTCGGCAAAGCCGCGGCCCTCGGCCGATCCAATGTCATGGTTTATAAGGTTCAGGCATGCCTCGTTCATCCCGATCAGGCCAATGGTGGAAAAATGGTTTGTCCAGTAGGCCCCGGACTGCTCTTTAATGCCGCGCAGATAAAACCGGGAATACGGGTACAGGCTCTGATCTGTGAACTTTTCCAGCACCTTGCGCTTGATGGTCAAGCTCTCGGCGGCCATTTCCATTTGCCGCCTCAGCCGGGAATAAAAATCCTGGCGGTCTTCAGCCAAAAGGCCGAGGCGGGGCAGGTTTATCGTGACAACGCCGATAGAGCCGGTCAGGGGGTTGGCACCGAACAGTCCGCCGCCGCGCTTTTTAAGCTCCCGGTTGTCCAGGCGGAGTCGACAGCACATGGAGCGGGCGTCCTCAGGTGACATGTCCGAGTTGACAAAATTGGAAAAGTACGGAATGCCGTATTTGCCGGTCATCTTCCAGACATTGTCAAGATTCGGGTTGTCCCAGTCAAAATCCGCGGTGATGTTATAGGTCGGGATGGGGAAGGTAAAGACCCGGCCCTTGGCATCGCCTTCCATCATGACCTCGGCAAAAGCGCGGTTAAACGTGTTTAACTCGGACTGAAAATCACCGTAAGTGTCCTGCTGATACTCCCCGCCGCAGATGACCGGGGAATACTTGAACATCTGCGGGATGTTGAGATCCAGGGTGATGTTGGTAAACGGGGTTTGAAAGCCGACCCGGGTCGGAATATTGATGTTGAATATAAATTCCTGCAGCGCCTGTTTAACCTCCCGGTAGGACAGGCCGTCATACCGGATAAACGGCGCAAGCAGCGTGTCAAAGTTGGAAACCGCCTGGGCGCCGGCTGCCTCTCCCTGAAGGGTGTAAAAAAAGTTGACCACCTGGCCCAGAGCCGAGCGCAGGTGCTTGGGCGGGGCGCTTTCCACCTTGCCGGGTACCCCCATGAAGCCGACCCTTAAAAGATCCTGGAGATCCCATCCAACGCAGTACACAGACAGCAGGCTCAGGTCGTGGATGTGAAGATCTCCGTTTTTATGCGCATTTCGTACTTCCGGGGGATAAATCCGGTTTAACCAGTATTCCGCGGTCACGTCAGAGGAAATATAATTGTTCAGGCCCTGCAGGGAAAAACTCATGTTGCTGTTTTCCCGGATTTTCCAGTCCATCTTCTGGACATAATTTTCCACGAGTTCCACGTTGGCCCGGGTGGTGATGTTGCGGATCTGTGCATGCTGTTCCCGGTAGAGAATATAGGCCTTGGCGGATTTGTGAAACGGGGATTCAATCAGGACACGTTCCACGATATCCTGGATTTCCTCAACCTCGGGCGGGGAAGTGAGCTGGACTTCATGGGCCAGGGTCAAAACGCGCAACATCAGTTTTTTGGCCATCTGTTCGTCAAATTCGCCGGTTGCGCTGCCTGCCTTGGCAATAGCCGCTGTAATCTTGGAGGCATCAAATTGAACGACTCTTCCGTTGCGCTTTTTGATGTGGGTGAACATATGCGCTCCTTTTTGCTTCATGATAGTTGCGGATTCAGGGGTTCCTGTCCGGCCGGTTTGAAAACGCCACGGACTTTATTCAAATCTATAACAATATATAGTTATCTGTCAATAAAAAAAACAATATATTGTATTTTGGAGGGGTGAATTTACGGATGAGGTGCGGCATCCGCTTTCGGGGTTATCCACTGGTAGTCTGCGGCGGAAAGTTCCTCTTGCCGGCCTGCGGCAACAGGCATAACCGTGCGATACCGTGCCTGGGAGCGGCGGTAGGCACGGGCCGGGATGCCGAAGTCACGGGTGATATGGCCGTTTCCTGCGAAAACCACCATTAGGCGGTTTTCGCGCATGCGGCTGACGGTCTCGGCCATGACTTCCTCCCAGAGGACCTGGGCCTGGTAAAAATGCGCAAACTTGTATTGCCTGCCGGCCATCCGCTGCTGATGGTGGCCTTCATAAATCTCCCGCACGTATTCGCGGTGTTCGGAATCGGAAAGGTCGATTTCGGCCGGCAGCCTGGCCGCATCTTCGGGCAAAAGAGAGTCTATCCCGCCGGCTGCGACCTTTGGTGGCACGTGGAAGGCGATGTTCAAGCCGTAAAGCGGAACCCGGTGCTCCCGGATAAAGTCAAGCAGGTCTGCATAAAGCTCGAAGTCGAACTTCCAGTTGGCATACCAGTGGACCTTTCGAACAAAGGCATCGGTTTCAAGGCTGCCGTCCGACCACTTATCAAGCACCTGCTGATAGGGGCGGGAAAACATCTCCATGCCCACGCAGAGATCGGGATGCCTTTGGTGCAGCGCCTTGAGGATTTTTAACTGGATATCATGATCCCCGGCGCGAGTGTGGGTTTCACCGATGTAAACCACGCTGGCGTCTGCGAGGTTAGCAATCATTTGTTCAAACGAAACCGGTCCATTGGCATCAGCCGAGACAATGGTACCTGGTTGATAGGATTCGGAAAGTAACGGAATCCGATTTCGTTCGATTTTCGGGGCGCAGCCGCCGGCGGCGGCCAGAACAAGCAGGAGCAAAACGGCTGCAGCACAAAAAAAGCGGGCGGAAATCCACCTGCTCTTCTGCCCCGGAGGGCAAGACAGTGCTTGATCCAAAGCGCGGCTTGGGTTAATAATGCTCATATGCAGATCAATAAAACGCATTTGTTTCGCAGTGAAGCGCCGCCCTGGTATCGATCCGCGCCGATCTTTCTGCTGGTCGCCCTGGTGCTGGCGGCCCTGATCGTCCTGGGTTCCATCGGCGTCCAGGTAGCAATCCGGCAGCCGGTGTACAGGGATTTCATGTGGGTTCCCCTGCTGCTGGTGCTTTGCTCCGGGTACCTTTTTATTGCCGTCTGCCTGCGGCTCGCCCGCCGCAAATAGTCCGTGCCTGATCCCGGTTCCGGATGGTTTCTATTCCTGTTGTTCCCTGTATTCATCAAATCGCATTTTTTTGTAGTCATCCGAGCCAATGTAGCGAAGCACATGCACCATGGTTTCCGGCGGGATGAACCCGGGCTGGCTCACGATGCCTTCGCTCTCCTGGTCGACAAACGAGTTGAACGGGAACTGATTGGCCCCGTGTTGCCGGGCCACCTTGGGTTCCTCCTCTGCATTGACGCGGATGGGAATGAAATTGGCGTTCAGGTAGGCGACCACATCCGCGTCTGAAAAGGTCTCCTGCTGCATCATCTTGCAGTAAGAGCACCAGTCCGTGTAAAAATGCAGGTAACCTTTCTTGTCGCTTTTCTTGATTTGCTTCATTCCGGATTCATAGGAATACCACTGAATATCCGTGCTGCCGGCAAAGGCCGCAGCGGAAAACAGCAAACCCCATCCGAATGCGGCGGTCAGTAGAATATGCATAATGTTTTTGGGCATGGATTTTCTCCCTGTATAAAATTTGATGGCTTCGTAAAAAGGCTTAAAAATGTTATGCTCCACAGGCAGTAAAAAGATAAAACCCTGATTTTACTTAAACACTTAAACACTTAAACACTTAAAACTGCCTGTAGAAAGCACTTTTTACAGGCTTGTCAAATTTGGGTGCATTGAAGCCTCATTGAACACGGCGCAGCGCGTCTGTAAACTCTTCAGGCCCCACCAGCCCGGTTATCCGTTCAACGACCGCTCCCTGCGAACTGATCAAAATGACCGTGGGCACCCCCTGTACGTCAAAGGCTTCACGCGCCTTTCGGGCCTGCGGGTCAGCGGCGTGTGTCATATCCACCTGAAACATCTTGAACGAATCAAGCGCCTCAAGTACCCGATGATGGGAAAGCGTCCGGGCTTTGAGCTCCCTGCATGGTATGCACCAGTCCGCATGAAAGAAGATAATCATTTTCCGGTCGTTTTCCAGGGATTGGGCGTAGCCGGATTGCGTAAATTTCTGCCAGTCCGGAAGGGCCTTCTGAGCCGTTGAAATCAGGATAAATACCGAGACCCCCAGCAGCAGAACGCTGAAAACGGATTTAAAAATCTTAAAACCGAAAACGTTATTTGCGGTACGGTCAAGTAAAAGCAGGTATACGGCGGCAATCACACCGAAGCCCGGCAGCGCGTATCCGCTGAAATTTTCCGGAAGCAGGGGTGCGGCAAAATAAACCGCCATGCCCAGCAGCACAAGGCCGAAAATGTGACGCACACCCGCCATCCACTGCCCGGAGCTCGGCAGAAGCTTGATCTTACCGGAAAACAGGGCCAAAAAGAGATAAGGCAGGCCGAGTCCAAGGGACAGGAAGAAAAACAGGAGAAATCCGTAAACCGGATCGCCTCTTGCCGCCACATAAGCCACCAAGCCCAGGACAAACGGCCCGATGCAGGGCGCGGCAATCACGCCCATGGTGAGTCCCATGAAAAGCGCGCCCAGAAAACCCGCCCGGGAACCGCCCAGGCGGTTCACCAATGCATCGGGCAGCTTAAACTCGTATGCGCCGAACATCCCAAGGGAAAGAAGGACAAAAATTGTGACAATGCCCAGAATTACCGGGGTTTGCTGAAGAAGCCCGCCGAAAACCGCACCTGTGAGTGCGGTAACCACGCCGATAATCGAGTAGGTCACCGCCATGCCGCCGACATACAGCAGGCCGAGTAAAAACAGCCGCCGGGTCCGGCCTTCGCTCTGGGCACCGAAGTAACTGATTGTCACAGGGATAATCGGGTAGACGCACGGGGTCAGGTTCAGGGCCAGGCCGCCGAAAAAAACCAGCACCAGGCTCAACAGCAGGCCGGCGGAATCGATCCGTCCGAAAAAGGCGGGCTCATCGGCAGGCGGGGTGCCGGAAACGCCGGGTTCAGATCCCCCGGAGGCTTCTGAATGAACATCATTTCCGCCGTCCCCGGACTTTTCCACTTTAAGGGAAATTTTCTGCCGCATGGTCTCCGGCGCCAGGCAGGCCTCATCGCTGCAGGGCTGATAAGTAAATTCCAGTGCAGGCTGATAGGTCCCGGGGCCGGCGTCCTTGTTGGCACGGATGCGCCCGGAAACGGTAAAGGTGCCTTCAAAAACACTCACGGGTTCGTCTGAAAAAGCGAAATCGCGTTCACTGGGCCGGGGAAATTGAAGTTCGGCGATGCTAAATGGGCTGTCCGGCGGCAGCTTGAGCTGCGTGGGGACCAGGTATTCCTTCCTGGGCTGATGGGAGTTGATGTGCCAGCCTTCATGCAGCTCCACCCGGAGTTGGAAATTCGTGTGCCCACCGGAAGAAACCGCGTACACTTCGGAATCTGGGGTGATTGTCAGCACATCCCGGCTCTGGTCGGTCTGGCACAGGGCAGCAGCCGGCAGCAGAAAGAGCATTACCGCGATCAGTCCGGCCCTTCGGGATCGGGCCGGGATTTTCCGGAAAAGCGGGGAAACCGTATGCAGCAGGAGCCTACGCATCATCTGAAGGTCTGCTGAGCTCGCGGGCCCGTTTTGCAGCGGCGGCAATCGCCTCCACAAAAGCGCCTTTGACATCTTTTTCCTCCAGCACGCGGGTTGCCGCCTCGGTAGTGCCGCCCGGGGAGGTCACCCTGGCGCGGAGGGTCTCCGGGGTTTCTTTCTGGTGGTCAATTAGGGCCAGCGCCCCGGACAGCGCGGTCTGCGCAAGCACGGATGCCTCGGAGCGATCCAGGCCGAGGTTCTGTCCGGCCTCGATCATGGCCTCGAGCACATAAAATCCGTAAGCCGGACCTGATCCGGAAACCGCGGTTACCGCGTCCATTTTATCCTCCTCAAAAACGATCACCCGGCCCATGGCGGAAAGAATGTTTTTCGCGGTTTCGATGTCAGAAGGCTCGGCAGAGGCGTTTGCGCACATCCCGGACATGCCGGCCCCGACCAGCGCAGGCGTATTGGGCATTACGCGGATAATCGGCATGCGTTTTTTAATATCATCCGGGCGCCCGGCGTAAATAATTTCCTCGATTCCGGAGATGGGAATACCCGCGGCAATGGATATAAAAAGCCGTCTGCCGGCAACTGATTCAAAAGCCATGGCGCTGGATAGGTCTTTTAGCATCTTGCCCATTACCTGCGGCTTTACAGCCAGAACCACAACGTCGCAGCCGGAAACAATATCCGTGTTTTCCGAAGCCGGAGTTACACCGTATGTATCGGCCAGCGAAGAAACGCGCTGCGCGTTGATATCACTGATGTAAATATCGCGCGCCGCTGCCTGCCCGGTGTTTATCAGGGCGCCGATCATGGCCTCTGCCATGTTGCCCGCACCGATAAAGCCGATTTTCCTGTCCTGTGTATTCATTTTTTTTACCAATGGAGTTTTTTATCAAATAGTTGTGCACCGCCTCAGGGAGCCGATTCGGATCTGCTGCTTGGTGCAGCCACATGCAGGGTAAATATATAAGGGGCCCCAGGCTTATTGTCAAACCTGTCGATCAAATCTGCCGAGGATTTTCATGCAAACCGGAATTCCCATCGCTTCGTCTGCCTTCCCACGCGAAAACCCCTTCCGGCCGCCCACAGGCTGATACAGGGCTTTTCAATCCTTATAGTTTGTCTTTGGACTCCGGGAAATTTGAAGATTTCAGGTATTTAACAGATAGAACTCTCAAGAGGTTCGGCCAGGGGTGGACGCCGGGGTGGTTTGCGCAGATGCATTGGGCGCGCCAGCGGACAGCATATGCGCAAACTTCCCCGGCGTCCACCCCTGCGAAAGTCCTTGAAGCCTCGTGTTTTTTTGGCAGAGCCCGGCAAAGGTGAAAGCTCTTGCCCGGCACTCAAAAAATGCAAAGCCGCGCAGGCTGGCAACAGGAACTTCCTGGTCTTGTTGAGTGCCGGACTGCACTCGGGCCGGGCATCTCTAAGGCTCGCTTCGCGGCGGCTCGGCAAACTCGCCCGCTATCGCGGGCTCAAACAGAGCCGGCCGCCGGCTTCGCTTCGCCAAGAGCTGCTCCGGCCCTCGTGCAATGCGCCGTGCGGCAGCCCCGTCAATCTCCGCACGAGAAAACCGTGCCGGGTTTTACAGACATTTACAATCTTATATCCGGGCGAACACACAGGTTCGCCCCTACACCGGGGTTTGCAAAGCTTTCCGGGTTTAAACGGGAAAACGTGTCGCGGGGTCTGGCCAGGGGCGGGCCGCGGGATGATTTGTGAGATGCATTGAGCGCGCCAGCGGTCAGCATTCGAACAAATTATACCCGCCGGCCCGCCCCTGCGAAAGTCCTTGAAGCCCTATGGATTTTTTGCAGGGCTGGAGAAGATGAAACCTTCCCGACAAAAACCCCGGGTCTCAAGACAGCGCTTCACGGAGCCTGGGCCGGATTCCGGATGCCGCCGGCCACGGGGTTGAAAGCTCTTGACTAATAAGGCTGTTATATTTAATGATGGATGAGACACAAAACTGCAAGATTAACCCTGAACAGGAAAGTTTTGAACAGATGTTTGTTTTCGGCAACTTTATGGCCGGTCTGGCTGAAGTCTTGAATATCGTTCTGACAGTATACATGTGGATCATCATCGCCCAGGCAGTGCTGTCCTGGGTGAACCCGGATCCGTTCAACCCGATCGTCAGATTTATCAATCAGATCACCGAACCGGTCCTGTCCCAGATCCGGCGGCGGATTCCGACCGTGTTCGGCGGTATCGATTTCTCCCCGATCATTGTGTTGCTGGTGGTTATTTTTCTCCAGACCTTTCTTGTCAACAGCCTCTATGAGTTGGCCGGAAGACTGTGAGCAGGACATAGAGCCCAGGAAATATGCGGGAATCGGATACCATCCCTTTCTTGCCAATCGAAATGAACCGGAGAGCACTGTATGGCCAAAATCGATGCCTTTTTTAAGCTGATGAACGATCAGGGCGCCTCGGACCTGCACCTGGCCGCGGGGCAGCAGCCCGCCCTGCGGGTCCGGGGTGAAATCGAACGGGTGAAATACAAGCAGCTGAGCAATGACGACCTTCGCAGCATGGTCTATGAAATTACCCCGGAAGAAAAGATCAAGGTCTTTGAAGAAACAGGGGATATCGATTTCGGCTACGAGATTCCCGGTCTGGCTCGATACCGGGCCAACCTGTTTATGCAGCGAAACGGCGTGGCAGCCGTGTTTCGCCAGATTCCCACCAACATCATGACCGTGGAACAGCTTGGACTGCCCTCTGTGGTCGCCAAGCTGGCGACCCTGCCGCGCGGACTGGTGCTGGTGACCGGGCCGACGGGCAGCGGGAAATCCACAACCCTGGCGGCAATTACCGACGAGGCCAACCGGCAGCGCAAAGACCACATTATCACCATCGAGGATCCCATCGAGTTTGTTCACGAAAGCAAGGGGTGCATCATTAACCAGCGGGAAATCGGGCAACACACGCAGTCTTTTGCCGCGGCCCTTCGCGGGGCGCTTCGCGAGGACCCAGACGTTATCCTGGTCGGCGAAATGCGGGACCTGGAAACCATTTCCCTGGCCATTGAGGCGGCCTCGACCGGACACCTGGTTTTTGCCACCCTGCATACCTCCAGCGCCATGAAAACCGTGGACCGGATGATTGAAGTGTTTCCGGCCGATCAACAGCCCCAGGTGAGATCCACGCTTTCAGACGGAATTCGGGCCGTGGTAGCCCAGGTGCTGTTCAAGCGGGCAGATCGCAAGGGCAGAAGCCCGGCGCTCGAGGTGATGATTGCCACCCCGGCTGTGCGTAACCTGATTCGTGAGAACAAAACCCATCAGCTGGCCTCATCCATGCAGACCGGGAAGAAATACGGAATGCAGGTACTTGATGACGCCATTATGGATCTTTACAACAGGGGGTGGATCTCAGGTGAAGATGCTTACGCAAAGGCCAACGAAAAATCCAGGTTCCGGCCCTTGCTCAAGAATCCGCCCCAGGATTTTACTGAAGCATAATTACGCCGGCCCGCCGGTGCGGCCGGCCGGCTGCGAAGACAATCACACCATAGAGGATGTTTCTATGAGAAAGCCGGAAACCGATCATATCCTGACCACCATGCTCGATTCCCAGCAGAGCGTGTCAGACCTGAATTTTACCGTGGGCAAACCCCTTCAGGTGGAATCGTTCGGCGAGCTTGTGCCCGTGGAGATGAAGCCTCCCTTAAAACAGCTCACGCCCTTTCAGACAGAAATTCTAGCCCTGAATTTCATGGGCAACGACCGAAGGCTCATCGAGACTTTCATTCAGGAGGGCTCCTGCGACCTGTCTTACTCGCTGCCGGGCAAGGCGCGTTTCCGCGTAAACGTGTTTTCCCAGTCCGGGAACGTCTCCATTGTCCTGCGCCAGCTTGAAACCCGTGTGCCGACCATCCAGGAAATGGGGCTGCCGGAATCATTTTACGACATTGCAAAGGATCGCGACGGAATCGTTTTTGTCACCGGTGCCACGGGTACCGGAAAGACCACCTCCCTGGCCTCCATACTCGAGGAGATCAACAGAAACAAATCCATCCACGTGATCACCCTGGAAGACCCCATTGAGTTTGTCCATTCCCACAAAAAGGCTACTTTCAATCAGCGGGAACTGGGCCGGGACTTTGACGCATTCGCGCACGGCCTGCGGGCCGCGCTACGCCAGGCGCCCAAGGTCATCCTGGTGGGCGAGATGCGCGACCGGGAAACCGTGGAAATCGGGCTGACCGCCGCGGAAACCGGACACCTGGTGCTGACCACCCTGCACACCGTGGATGCGGGCCAGACCGTTAACCGGATCATGGGTATGTTCAGCACGGAGGAGGAAAACCAGATCCGAATTCGCCTGGCAGACACGCTGCGCTGGATTGTTTGCCAGCGCCTTCTGCCGAAGGTGGGCGGCGGCCGGGTGGCGGCCTTCGAGGTCCTGCGCACCAGCCTGCGGGTCAAGGACCTGATTCTCCACGGGGAATCCGAGGGCAAGACCTTTTACAGTATCATGGATGCCGGCACCGCCTTTGGCATGACCACGTTTGATAATTTTATCGTGAATCTGTTTGAAAAAGGACTGATCACCGAAGACACCGCCCTGGCATATGCTTCGCGAAGGTCTGTGGTGGGCCGCGGCATTGACCAGGTGAAAAGCGCAAGGGGCGAGGCTACCAGCGATATTGACGTACTGGAAATTGATATGGGTTACAACAAGCGATAGCACGGAGACAGCAGGCAGAATCTCCGGGATGCGCGGTTTGCACCGTCTGATATATAAACAAGGGGATTGATATGGAAGTCAAATGCAGCAGCTGCCATAAGACAATCAATATACCGGATCAAAAAATTCCGCAGGGCAAAAGTTTTTCCGTGCGATGTCCCTCGTGCCGGGGAAAAATCTCGGTGGACCTGAGTCCGCCGTCCGGGCAGTCCCAGCCCCAGGCGGCCGCAGAAGGTTGGGCCGAGCAGCAGAAGAAGGAGGAGGAGGAGACCGAGGCGTTTGCGGTCTCCGGGGAAGACTATGATGCCAGTGAAAAGCCGTTTGACTTTCTTGAAGAAGAAGGCTTTACTGCCATGCTGTTGGAACAGGACTCCGAGGTGGCGGCGCATATCAAGGAAGTCCTGGAAGTCATGGATTATCACGTGACCATGCCGGAAAGCATTCGCGATGCGCTGCGGAAAATGAAGTACCATCAGTTTGATCTGATCGTGTTAAACGAGACATTTGACAGCAGCAGCCCGGATGCCAACGGCGTGTTGATATACCTGCAGCGGCTGAACATGCACGTTCGGCGCAATATGTTCGTGGCCCTGCTCACGGAGCGTTACGATACAAAGGATAACATGGCCGCATTCCTCAAAAGCGTCAACCTTGTCATTAACCTAAAGGACATCAAAAACATTGACCGGATCCTCACAAGGGGGATAAACGAAAACGACCTGTTTTATACGGTTTTCAAGGAAAGCCTGAAAAAACTGGGAAGGGCTTAAAGATCCAGGCCATGACAGACAACGAAAAAGACCGGAAGCCGGGTTACACCTGCAACGAATACCGGGCGGAAATGATTTTGCTGGCCCTTGAGCGCAGACTGGCGCAAAATGACCTCAGCGAGGCGGAAAGGCAATCCATCCGGGAGGAGATTGAGCGCTTGAAAACCGAAATGGGAATAATCTAAGCTCCGGGCTTCCGGCTGAGGATCCGCAGGCCTTCCAGCGTGAGTTCGGGTTCCACTGCCTCGATGGTCCCGGAGAGCTCGCCGATCAACGAAGCCAGCCCCCCGGTGGCAACCACCGTGGGCGCAGGATGCATCTCCTTTTTGATCCGTCGGACCATTCCGTCCACCAACTCGGTGTAACCGTATAGCAATCCGGATTTCATACTGTCGGCGGTTTCCTTGCCGATCACCGAATCCGGCGGGTGAATCAGTTCCACCCGGGGAAGCTTGGAGGCCCTCTGAAACAGGGCTTCCGCGGATATGCCGATGCCGGGGGAAATGGCCCCGCCCAGGTATTCCCCGTTCTCGGAAATGCAGTCAAACGTGGTGGCAGTGCCGAAATCGATCACCACGAGGCTGGTGCGGTATTTGGAAAAAGCGGCCACTGCGTTGACCAGCCGGTCTGCGCCGATTTCACCGGGGTTGCGGTATCGGATGGGCATATCCACACTTCCGGGGCCGATCCAGTCCGGTGCATGCGCAAGGTACTTGTGGCAGAATGCCTCCAGTGTCCGCACCATGGGCGGCACCACGCAGGAAATCACGGTCTGGCTGATGGCAGCCATATCCAGTCCGTGCGGTTGAAAAAAATGGGACAGATGCATGTGAAATTCATCTTCCGTGAGCCTTGGTTCCGTATGCATTCGCCAGTGCGCTGCCAGGCGCCGGTCATCAAAAAGACCGATCACGGTTTGCGTATTGCCGATGTCAAGCACCAGTAGCATGTTAATTTCCTTATTCGGGCTTGTCCGGGGATTGGATTTGAAGGGTAAATACCCTGGGCTCGACCCCGACGAGCCGGGCGTGATCCGGCAGGCGGATGGCCGCGGGCTTGACATAAATACCGGGCCCCAGCCCCTTGAGATCAATGTAGGCCTCAATGTCTGCCTTTGAAAACGAATCTGAAATTTCGAGCACGGAAGTGCGCAGTGTCACTGCCACCGTATCCGGCTGGATCGTGGACGGGAAAACCGCGTGAAGCATCTGTATCGGAACGTTTTCAAACGTTTTTTCCACCAGTTGTTTTTCTATGACAATGGTGGCGGAAACCTTCGGGTTGTTCTGCACGCACCGGATGCCTTCAGGCAGATCCAGGGCGGATTCCTGTTTAACGGTATCGGTCGAGCCGGTAATATCAATGCTGTAGGTGCGCACGCGCTCCATTCGCGCAAGCGTTTTTTCCGGGCCCGCCACCTTCACGGCCGTAGGCGCTGCACGTTTTTCTTTTACCCGGTAGCCGAATGCCGGACTGCCCGTGGCAGAAACCGCTACGGGAAGCTCCTTCACAACGGTTTCCGGGCTTTTGGTATCCGCCGGCGACTCCGGCCCGGCGTGTCCCGTTAGCGGCAAGACGAACAAAATCAGGATCAGCCCGGCCAGAGACCGCTGAACAAACCTGCCTGTTTTTTTCTGTTCGCCCATACGTGAAGTTTCCTACGCGCCGGCGGGTTTTTCTCTGCGGACGGCATCTGTGACCCGGACTGTGCTCCGGGCGGCGGCAACATCGTGGACGCGCACGATGTGGGCGCCTTTCATGACTGCTGCGGCCACGGCGCCCTGGGTGCCGGTTTCAATCTCCGGGCTGTCAGCCGCATGTTCCTCTCCGGCTTCCTGCAGAAACAATTTCCGGATAAAGGCCTTTCTGGAAGGACCCAGCAGGATCGGGACCCCGAGATCGGCAAATGCGTAAAGCCGGTTGATCAGCTGTAGGTTGTGCGATACGGTTTTGCCGAAACCGATTCCAGGGTCCACGATAAGGCGGTGCTTTGGTACGCCGGCGGCCCGGGCCCGGCTGAGGGCATCTTCGAGAAAATTGTGAATTTCTCCGATCAGATCCGTATAAACCGGTTCCACCTGCATGGTCTTGGGAGAGCCCTTCATGTGCATGAGCACCAGCACGGCCCCGGATTCCGCTGCCACGCGGCCCATTTCCGGATCAAAGCGCAGTGCGCTGATGTCGTTGATGATCCGGGCCCCGGCATTGACCGCCTGGTACGCGACCACAGATTTGGTGGTGTCAATGGATATGGGTACCGGGATTTTGCCCGCCAGGTGTTCAATTACCGGCAGAACACGCTGGATTTCTTCTTCTGCAGATACCGGGTCTGAAAACGGACGGCTCGATTCACCGCCGATATCAAGAATGTCAGCCCCGGCGGCCACCAGTTCTTCGGCCTGGGCCAGTGCCGCACCCTGCCTGAAAAAACGGCCGCCATCTGAAAAAGAATCCGGTGTAATATTGAGAATGCCCATGATAGCCGTGTGCTGACCAAGTTCGAGTTGATGCGGGCCGCAGTCCAGGCTATACGGATTCATCCACGTTTTCCTCCTCCTGAGCCGCCTGGTTTTCCTGAGAACCGTCCTGCTCGGCTTCCATGTCGCTGGGGTCCGAAGGAAGCCGGATTCCGGGACGCATCTCTCTGATGAGCGCATCGAGTTCCTTGCCCATCACGGTCTCCCGGTCCAGAAGCTGCTGTGCCAAGCTGTCGAGAATGTCCATATTTTCGGTCAGGATCTGCTTTGCCTGTTTATAGCTTTCAGTGACAAGCTTGGAGACCTCGGCATCGATTTTCTGGGCAGTGGCTTCGGAATAGTCTCTGTGCTGGGCGATTTCCCGTCCCAGGAAAATGTGCTCTTCGTTCTGGCCGTAGGTCAGGGGTCCCAGGCTTTCACTCATCCCCCAGGAGCAGATCATTTTCTGAGCCAGTTCGGTGGCTCTTTTTATGTCATTGGCCCCGCCGGTGCTGATGCGTTTTAAGACCAGCTCTTCTGCGGCTCTTCCGCCCATGGCCACGGACAGTTCACTCATGAGCTGATCCTTGAACATGAAGTCCCGTTCCTCGGGCAGAAACCATGTCACGCCGGCCGCCCGGCCACGGGGGATGATGGTGATTTTGTTGATGGAGTCGGTTTCCGGTAAAAGACGCGCCACCAGGGCATGTCCCCCTTCGTGGTAGGCCGTGATCCGCTTGTCCTCCTCCTTCATCACCTTGGACTTGCGCTCCAGGCCCATGAAAATCTTGTCCTTGGCCTCCTCAAAGTCAACCATGGCGACTTTTTCCTTGTTTTTCTTGGCAGCAATCAGGGCCGCCTCGTTGACCATGTTCTCCAGGTCCGCACCCGAGAACCCCGGGGTCCCCTTGGCCAGGACTGACGGGTCCACATCCGTATCCGTGGGCGTACGTTTGAGGTGAACCTGAATGATCTCCGTGCGGCCCTTGATGTCCGGCATGGGAACCACCACTTGCCGGTCAAAGCGGCCCGGCCGCAGCAAAGCCGGGTCAAGCACGTCCGGCCGGTTTGTGGAGGCGATCAGAATGACGCCCTCGTTGGACTCGAACCCGTCCATTTCAACCAGGAGCTGGTTTAAGGTCTGTTCGCGCTCGTCATGACCCCCGCCCAAGCCGGCGCCGCGCTGCCGGCCCACGGCGTCCATCTCGTCAATGAATATCAGGCAGGGGGCGTTTTTCTTGCCCTGTACGAACAGATCCCGCACCCGGGATGCGCCGACACCCACAAACATTTCCACGAAGTCCGATCCGCTGATGCTGAAAAAGGGCACGCCGGCTTCACCGGCAATAGCCCGGGCCAGAAGGGTTTTACCGGTTCCCGGGGCGCCGACCATCAGTACGCCCTTGGGAATGCGTCCGCCAAGACGGGTGTATTTTTTCGGGTTTTTCAGAAATTCGACGAGTTCGGATACCTCTTCCTTGGCCTCGTCCACGCCGGCCACGTCTTCAAAGGTGATTTTGGCCCCTTGTTCCGAGAGCATCCGGGCCCCGCTTTTGCCGAATGACATGGCCTTTCCGCCCCCGCCCTGCATCTGCCGCATGAAGAAAATCCACACGCCGATCAGCAGGATCATGGGGAACCAGGACACCAGCACGGATACGAACCACGGGGTCTCCTGCTCGGGCTTGGCCTTGATGGAAACCCCCTCTTCACGCAGGATGTTGATGAGCTGGTTGTCCTCCGGGGCATAGGCATAAAAGCTGTTCCCGTCGGTGTCTGTGGCCGTAATTTTCTGCCCCTGGATCTCCACGCTGCTCACGCGGCCGTCTTCCACCCGGGAAAGAAACTGGGTATAGCCCAGTTCATTGTCGGTTTGCTGCTGGGTGTTGAATATATTGTAGAGCATGATCATCATCAGTACGATGACAATCCATAGCGCCAGGTTCTTGTTAAAGGCGTTCAATGTATGATTCCTCCGAAGATTGCTGATCTGTCTGATTCGGGAAAAGCGTGATTTTCAGCACGCTTTTCGTGGCACCGGTGATTTTGACCCCTTCGGCGATCCGCATGCCGCCGACCCAGATAATTTCATCTGCGCTTTCAACCAGCGGCACCCGGGTCCGAACCGGTGGCGGTACCTTGTTGTTGATAAAAAAATCCTTTATTTTTACGCTGCCATGCATCCCCAGGGGGACGAACCGATCTCCCGGGCGCGAATTACGGATGACCAGCGGAAACCGCACCCGGTCCATGTCCATCATGGCGGTATGACTTTCCGGGTCAAAACGACTTTCAATATCATGAATCCCGAGCTGTTGAAATAACATCCGGGCATGGATTTCTCTGATCCGGATCGATTCCGCGCCTGCCTGCAGGCTGCTTACGGTATAGGCAAACGGAATTGTTTCCAATTTTTTGCCGTACAACGCAGAAGACCGCAAGGATTTTTTTTCCCTGACAAACCGCACCCGGTCCCTGCTGCACAGCACGCGGACCTGCCCGGGCAGATGAATTTGCCGGGGCCTTCCCGGAGTTGCCGAAACCGAGAGAACCTCTTCGATATGCCGGCATGCGATACGGCGCAAATTTCCTTTGACCTCAAATACGGCCCTGCGGATGATCCTGCGCCTTGCGGCCACTGGAAGGGAAAGGAGTACCGCTGCGGAAAGCTCAAGTACGCAGCGCTCCGGTTCATAACGGAGCAGCGCCTGCTCGAAAGCCGGCTGCAAAAGATCCTCAATCCATTCGGACTCTTCCCGCATAACCTTTGCCAGCCGGTTGAGCGTCTCCGTGATCCGGGGATTGTAACTCATCAGTTCCGGCATCAGGCGGTTGCGAATCCGGTTTCGCGTATACCGCTGGTCCAGATTGGTTTCGTCCGTGCAGTAGGAGAGTGCTTGATCCTGGAGGAACCTTTCGATTTTCGCGCGCGGGGTTTCAATCAGGGGCCGGATAACCCGCCCCGCAATCGGAGCTAAGCCGCCCAGGCCCTGGGGGCCGCTTCCCCGGAGGAGGTTGAGCAGGACCTGCTCGGCTGCATCCTCCCGCTGGTGTCCGACTGCGATTTTATCAAAACCGACCCGGTCGGCGATTTCATGATAAAATTCGTAACGGGCGTTTCTGCCGCCCTCTTCGAGGTTCACCCCTTCCTGCTGGCACCTGGTATGCAGATCCAGTTTCCTATTATAATAAGACAGATTCAATTGATTGGCAAGCGCCTCAACAAAACGCGCATCCCGGTCCGATGCCCCTGGCCGCAGGCCGTGGTTTAGATGGGCAATACCGATCTGCCAGCCGTAAATCGGTGCAAGCGCAAAGAGACTGTAAAGGAGGGCAACCGAATCCGCGCCGCCAGATACCCCGACAAGCACTGACGCGTTTTCCCGGAGCATGTCCCGGTCGCGGATGGTCTTTTCCACGCCCCGAACCAGCGGGTCATCATATAATAAGGTAAAATCTGTCATAACATTGACGCTTCCTGAAAAAGTCTTAAAATATAACCTTCCGATTTTACATAACACTTAACCACTTCATCACTTAAAACTTAACACTGCCTGTAAAAAGACTTTTTACAGGCTTGACAACATTACCCATACAATAAAGCGCAATCAGATACAAACAATCAGCGCAGGATCCAGCAATTTCCGGTGAATCATTATCAGGTTGTTGTTATGCTGGTTCAGGCTTATC
>JBKHJS010000166.1:0-4816 GCA_046537995.1 Desulfobacterales bacterium | reverse complement strand
GTGGTCAACAAGTTTGACAAGCAGGGCAGCGAGGACGCGGTGCGCGACATCCGCAAACAGGTCCAGCGAAACCGCAAGGCATTTGATGCCAGGCCGGAGGACATGCCGGTATTCGGCACCATCGCCTCCAAGTTCAACGACGACGGCGTCACCGCCATGTACCATTTTCTAATAGAGCAGCTCTCCGAAAAGACCGGGGTCAAACTGCGCTCCGAGCTGCCCAGACCCGAGGGCAAGACATCTTCTTCCAAGAGCATTATCGTGCCGCCGGACAGGAACCGCTATTTATCGGAAATTTCAGAGATGGTGCGGCAATACCACCACCACACCCGAAACCAGGCCGAGGCGATCCGCAGCGCCTGGCACGTCAAGCAGACCGCCCAACGCCTGTCGGGACAGAACCTGTCCGGGGATGCAGATGACCTCATGGCCCGGCTGAAAAAGGAAATCCAGGCCGCGGAATCGCAAATTGAACCGGAAAGCACCCGGCTCCTGGAACAGTGGGAGGAAATCAAGACGACCTACACCGGGGACGAACTGGTATACCATGTGCGGGACCGGGAAATCCGCCAACCCCTGTACACCAAAAGCCTTTCCGGCAGCCGGGTTCCCCGCATCGCCCTGCCCGGCTTCCGTGACCCCGGGGACATCTACACCTGGATGCGCAAGGAAAACATCCCGGGCCGGTTCCCGTACACCGCCGGTGTGTTTCCCTTAAAACGCAAGGAAGAAGAGCCCACACGGATGTTTGCCGGCGAAGGCGACCCGGAGCGCACCAACCGGCGATTTAAGATGCTTTCCGAGGCCTACCCGGCCAAACGGCTATCCACGGCATTCGACTCGGTCACCCTCTATGGATTCGACCCGGAAACCCGGCCGGATGTCTACGGCAAGGTGGGAACCTCGGGTGTGAGCGTATGCAACCTCGAGGATGTCAAGGCCCTGTATGCCGGCTTTGACCTGGCCGCGGAAAACACTTCCGTGTCCATGACCATCAACGGCCCGGCGCCCATGATGCTGGCCATGTTTTTCAACACCGCCATTGACCAGCGAATAGACCAATTTACCGCGGACAACGGGCGCGCCCCGAATGACGCGGAAGCCCGCGAAATCGAAGCCGAAGTGCTCTCCAATATCCGGGGCACGGTGCAGGCCGATATCTTAAAAGAAGACCAGGGCCAGAACACCTGCATCTTTTCCATTGACTTTGCCCTGAAAATGATGGGCGATATCCAGCAATACTTTATTGACAACAATGTCAGGAACTTTTACTCGGTTTCGATCTCCGGCTATCACATCGCAGAGGCCGGCGCCAACCCGATCTCGCAGCTGGCATTTACCCTGGCAAACGGGTTTACCTACGTGGAATACTACCTGTCCCGGGGCATGCCCATTGACAGCTTTGCGCCGAACCTGTCCTACTTCTTCTCCTCGGGCATGGATCCCGAATACAGCGTTATCGGCCGGGTGGCCCGGCGCATCTGGTCGGTGGCCATGTATCACAAGTACGGCGGCTCGGCCCGCTCCCAGATGCTCAAGTACCACATCCAGACCTCGGGCCGCTCGCTGCACAGCCAGGACATCCAGTTCAACGATATCCGGACCACCCTGCAGGCCCTGTACGCCATTTATGACAATTGCAACAGCCTGCACACCAACGCGTACGACGAGGCGGTGACCACGCCGTCGGCTGAATCGGTGCGGCGCTCGCTGGCCATCCAGATGATCATCAACCGGGAACTGGGCACCACCAAGAACGAGAATTTCAACCAGGGCAGCTTTATCATCGAGACCTTAACCGACCTGGTCGAAGAGGCGGTTTTATCCGAGTTCGACCGGATCACGGCCCGCGGCGGGGTCCAGGGCGCCATGGAGCGGGGATACCAGCGCAGCAAGATCCAGGAAGAATCCATGCACTACGAACACCTCAAGCACTCCGGGGAGATGCCGATTATCGGGGTTAACACGTTTACCAACCCGGAGGCCGACGCCGAAGAAGCCATCTGCGACCTGGAGCTTTCCCGGGCCACCGAAGAGGAAAAACAATCCCAGCTCGATCGCCGCAACGCATTTGTGAAAAAGAATCAGGACCAGGCGCCCGAGGCGATCCGCCGGCTCAAGGACACCGTGCTGGCAGGCGACAACATCTTTGCCGAGCTGATGCACACCGTGCGCTACTGCACCCTGGGCCAGATCACCCAGGCGCTCTACGAAGTGGGCGGCAAATACAGGCGCAACATGTAAGAAGCAGACAAGGAGAAAACATGGCAACACCGGTTATTGTCAGTGCAGTGAGAACCCCGCTGGGCACATTTAACGGCAGCCTGGCAAACACGGGCGCCACGGATCTGGGCGCCCACGTGATAAGCCAGGCCCTTGGCCGGGCAAACATATCAAAGGAAGCGGTAAACGAGGTCATCATGGGCATGGTGCTGCCGCTGGGCTACGGGCAGAACCCGGCCCGCCAGGCCGCGGTCAGGGCCGGACTGCCCTGGGAGGCCGAATGCCTGACCATAAACAAGGTCTGCGGATCGGGGTTGAAATCCGTGATGCTTGCCGCACAGGCCATTATGTGCGGCGATGCCGAGGTGGTGGTGGCCGGCGGCATGGAAACCATGAGCATGGCGCCCTATTACCTGGAAAAAGCCCGGTTCGGCTACCGCATGGGCGCCGGGACCCTGCAGGATCACATGCTCCACGACGGGTTGTGGGATATTGTCAATGATTTCCACATGGGGATATCCAACGAGCTGTGTTCCGAAAAATACGGCGTGAGCCGGGAAGACCAGGATCGCTACGCGGAAATGTCCTACAGCCGGGCATTGGATGCCGTGGAATCCGGCCGGTTTGATGAAGAAATCGCACCTGTAACCATCCCGGGCCGCAAGGGCAGCACCACGGAATTTACCCGGGATGAGGCCCCAAAACCCACCCCGTATGAGACCCTGGCCAGGATGAAGCCGGCTTTTCAGAAAGACGGCAAGGGCACGGCCGGCAATGCCTCGATTATCAGCGACGGCGCCTCGGCCGTGGTGGTGATGTCTGATACAAAAGCCGCGGAACTGGGCATCACGCCCATTGCCCGGGTCGGTGCCCAGGCCTCTGTCGGCCTGGACATGAAGTACGTGCTGGTTGCCCCGATCCTGGCCATTCCCAAGTGCCTGGACAAGGCCGGAATGAAAATGCAGGACGTGGACCTTTATGAAATCAACGAGGCCTTTTCCGGATCCACGGTGGCGGTCATACGCGAGCTCGGGCTGGACACCGACATTGTCAACGTCAACGGCGGCAGCGTGGCACTGGGCCACCCCATCGGCGCTTCCGGGGCCCGGGTGCTGACCACACTTTTATACGAAATGATGCGGCGGGATGTAAAAACCGGCCTGGCCTCCCTGTGCCTGGGCGGCGGAGAAGCCGTGGCCATGACCGTGCACCGGTAGACCGTTTGCCCGGCTTTGTTCTCAACGATCCCGATCCCGATCCCGATACCGGGGTCGGGATCGGGATCGGGATCGCAATACGCCCTCGGCATTACCCGGACGCATCGCCCGGTTGCGCCCATGGCCGGGCAATCCCGTATTTCTTGATCTTCTTCCACACGGTCACTCGGCTGATCCCCAGGATCCGTGCGGTTTCGGACTGATTCCACCCGGTCTGCCGCAGTGTGCGCTCCAGAAGCGTCCGATCCGCCGTGCCGTTGGCGGTGTCGTTCGCACCTCCCCCCCCTGCAAACCCTTCCGGCAGTCCCGCGGAAACCCGCGCCGGCAGGTGATCCACGTCAATGCTGCCGCCCGGGCACAGCACAAAGGCATATTCAATGGTATTGCGCAATTCCCGGATATTGCCGGACCAGGTATAGCTTGTAAGCAGTTCAAGTGCCTCGGGCGTAACACCGAGAATCTTTTTTTCCGAATTGACCATATTGCGCTGGATGAAGTGCCGCACGAGCATCGGGATATCTTCGCTGCGCTCGGCTAGCCGGGGACAGTGAATGGGAAACACGTTGATCCGGAAATAGAGGTCTTCCCGAAACCCGCCCGCCTGCACGAGCTGCTCCAGGTTCTTGTTGGTGGCTGTGATGATGCGCACGTCGACCGGAATCTGGCTGTGCTCGCCCACGCGCTCGATCTGTTTTTCCTCTATGACCCGGAGGAGCTTGACCTGCGTTGACAGCGGGATGTCCCCGATTTCATCGAGCAGGATGGTGCCCTCGTGGGCGGCTTCAAACCGCCCCAGCCGGGAACGGTCCGCCCCGGTAAAGGCACCCTTGACATGGCCGAACAGCCCGCTTTCCAGCAGGTTTTCATTCAGGGCGGCGCAATTGACCTTGATAAACGGCTTATCCCTGCGGGGGCCGGCATCATGCACCGCCCTTGCCACCATTTCCTTGCCGGTTCCGCTTTCCCCGGAGATCATGACCGGTGCATCCGACCGGGCCACGTTATCAATCATTTCAAACAGGTTGATCATCACCGGGGATTTGCCCAGGATCCCATGAAAGCCTTCATCGAGCTGGTAGGTCTGCCGCAGGGACTCAATTTCCCGCTGTTGGCGGATAATCTGGGAAATATCGGTGAGGGTCTCCACGGCCCCGATCATCTCGCCGTTTTCATCGCGCAGCACCCGGGCGCTTTTGAGAATGTGCACGGTCCGCCGGTCTTTTTTGGTGATCAGGCATTTCTTGTCTTGCACGGTGCCCACGGAAAACATCCGGCACCAGTTCTCGCCCGGGCCTTTGCCCACGAACCTGCATCCAGTGCAGTTTAAAATCCGGCATGTCCGCCCTTCGATCTCGTCTGCCGCATATCCCGTGATC